>CAZYBD010000177.1:0-12275 GCA_964645515.1 uncultured Dehalococcoidia bacterium
GACTGCGAAAGCCCGCTCGCCGTCCACTGCGACAGTGCAATGGCGGCGTTCCAATGGCACCCTCTCTCCATCGGCGATCCGGCGCCATGAAGAGATTGCCACTGTGGGAACGACGCCGGGTGCGATTGGAGCTTGAATAAAGGCCTGGCCGTCCTTGCGGTCGGCTGCCGAGGGCGGCCCCTCATGGTCCAGCAGACTGTATCGCAGCCCCCCGTCATCGGACAGCGAAACCGGTTGGAGCCGCGCCCCAATCGATGACAGACCGATGGACGCGGGTTCGGCCCGTGTCAGGAACACCTCGTAGAGGGTATTCATGTCCCAGATGGCGCGGGTAGCTACGAACCGTTCTTTGGAAATTGCAACGTCCACTAGAGCAATGTCCGAAAGTTGGCCATCGATATATATTTGGATAATCTTGCTTTGGACGGCCGCGTCGGGGAGGCTCACGTCTCCCTTGGCGATCAAACCGGCGGCCAGTCCGGCCATGGTGCCCTCGACCATCACCGGAAACACGTTGTTGGTGCCGGTGGAGATGGCGATCATTGGTATGGTCCGACATCCCTTGACCACCGCGCGGTTCGTTCCGTCTCCGCCGAGAGTGATCAGACAGTCCACTCCCAAGTCCTGCATTCCGGCGGCGGCCCGGACCGTATCTCCCTCGTTATACAGGGCCGACATCTCCAGCAAGCTCAAATCAAGCGACAGGCTGGGGTCATCGGCTGCCCGATCGATCAAGTGGGAACTGTCTGGCATCCCCACGACACGGTTCACCCCTACGGATTGGAGTCCGAGCATAACCCGGCGGACGATGTTGACTTTTTCCCAGTCTGGTACGACCCGTCCTTGGGCCACCAGTCTTCGGATGTCCTTACTTGCTGCGGGATTTGCGATTATTCCTACCAGGGTCAAGAAATTCTCCTGTCGGGGAAGGCAAGGAGAGAAATAAAGGTGGTGCCATTCTCTCGCCGCCAGTATAATTGCGTGGACTCGTGGCCTCTACGGGCCCGTTCACGCCTTAGTCGCGGGTCAGGCTCGATTATAGCACTAGGAGATTGTTCGGGCACCGTGTCCAACATGACCCAGATATCTCACCGGGCATAAAAGGAGGCAAGATGCACACAGACCTGGCGTTTATACCCGCAACCGAGCTGGCCGTCGCCATCCGGACCAAGGTGGTTTCTTCCGTCGAAGTTACCGAACAATTCTTCCAAAGGATTGACCGGCTGGACCCACAACTGAACTCTTACCTAGCGCTGCGCGAGGACGACGCTATGGCTGACGCTCGAGCTGCAGATGAGGCTGTGCAAAAGGGCGATGCGCTAGGACCTCTCCACGGCATCCCCATCTCTATTAAAGACCTGGAAGTGACCAAAAATCTGACCACCACAATGGGCTCGGCTCTCTTCCGCAACCGGGTCCCCGATGTCGACTCGATCGTGGTAGAGAGGGTCAAGGCCGCTGGGGCCATCATTCTGGGCAAGACCAACACCCCGGAATTCGGCCAATCTGGCACCACGGAAAACGAGTTGGGTGCACCCTGCCGTAATCCGTGGAACACCGAACGCACAGCCGGTGGCTCCAGCGGAGGAGCGGGAGCGGCGTTGGCGGCAGGTCTGTGCACGCTGGCCACCGGCACCGACGGTGGCGGTTCCATCCGTATTCCCGCTAGTTTCAACGGCATTTTCGGCATCAAGCCGTCCCAAGGCCGGGTGCCCCGTTACGGCGGATACGGCCGTCCGGCGGCCAACCATTTCTCCCAATCGGGACCGATGGCCCGCAACGTCGCCGACTGTGCTCTACTGTTGCAGGTGCTGGCCGGCACCGATTCCCGGGACGTGACATCTCTCCGCCAGAGTCCACCAGACTTCAGCGCTGGATTGGGAGCCGGAGTACGAGGAATGAGGTTGGCCTGGAGCCCCGACTTTGGCTATGCTGGCGTAGACACCGAGGTGCTACAAGTAACAGAAAAAGCGGCCCGTCTGTTCGAGGAGTTGGGAGCCACCATTGATACGCCGCAGTTCGCCCTTGAGGATCCGTTCCAAGCGTTTTGGGACGTGTTTGCTACGGCCACTTACACGTCATACGGCCATCTGCTGGAGGATCACCGGAACGAGTTCTCCCACTATGGCCTCCGCGCCATCGAACACGGCGAAGAGGTCTCGGGAGCGGACCTTTCCCGGGCCGTCTATAGAGTGGACCAAATCGGGCGCCAACTAGAGGACTTCTTCGACGACTACGACCTGTTGTTGTCACCGACCATGGCTGTGCCGGCCTTCCCAATTGACCAGCGGCCGTCAGTTATTGGTGGTAAAGAAGTGGAGCCTTTCTGGGGGTATTTGCCGTTCACATACCCTATCAACATGAGCGGGCAGACCGCGTCCAGCGTGCCGTGCGGCTTTTCCAAAGACGGCATGCCCATCGGACTGCACATAGTAGGCCCCCGTGGTTCCGAGGCGAAGGTGCTGCAGGCTTCGGCGGCGTTCGAAGTCGCCCAACCCTGGGCCGACAAACGCCCGCCGGTGAGTTAGAGACAACTAGTCGTTAGCAGCACCCGCGATCTTCTCGCGGAACAGGGTCAATACCTGGGTCGATACACGTCGGCAGTCTTCCACGTGAGGGAAGCCGGAGAGAATGAACTCCCGGAAACCAAGCTTCCAATAGTCCATTAGTACGTCCACGGCCTGCTCGGGAGTGCCGACAACGGCGGTCCCGCAGTTGACCCTTACCTCGGATAACCCGTTCCACAAATGCGGTGCCACTCGGTGCCCGCTGGCCTCCCTGGCCTGAGCCTGAGCCCCAACCATCGGAGTGCCTTCCACAGCTGATCGTCGCTGGGCCTTCACCTCAGGATCAGCGTGAGCGATGAGTTCATCGGCGGCCGCCCAAGCTTCCGCTTCCGTGTCGCGCACCACGAGGTGGGTGCGCAGTCCCAAAGACGGTCGGCGGCCAGCTTTCCGGAATTCCGCTCCCAAAGCCTCGACCCTGGCTCTGGTTTCCTCCACGGGTTCGATCCAACTGAGGTGCACGTCGGCTTGCCGCCCGGAAAGCCTCATTGCCTGTTGCGACACCCCGCCCAAGTAGAACCGGGGAGGCTGTCCTTCCGGGAGGGGGGAGCAATAGGCTGCCTGCAGCCGGTAGTGGTCTCCCTGGAAATCCACCGGACCTGGGTGGGTCCACAGCTCGCGGCAGGCCGCAATGAATTCCTCGGCGCGCTGGTACCGGGTCGCGTGATCGCTGACCTCTCCCACGCGTTCGAAGTCGTGCTGGATGCCGCCGGGGACGATGTTGATATCGACCCGGCCGTTGGAAATGTGATGTAGCGTCGCAGCCATCTGGGCGAACAGGCCTAAGGATATGAAGCCAGGCCTTACCGCTATCAAAAACCGGATCCGGCTCGTCACTGCGGCCAAGGCAGTGGCAGTAGTCCATGTTTCCGATAACGGGGCGTCCTCCGCGAACAGACCGTTGGCGAACCGGGTCGGAATGAGCAGAGAATAGAAGCCGCATTCTTCTGCTGTTTCTACAACCCGGCGCAGATATTCGAAATTGGGCGGACGTTCGGCCCGCAGTGTGCCCGCCCTGGTGCCGTCGCCATCGATGGGGATGAACCAGCTAAATTTGACTCCGCTGGAATCGTTGCCGGACAACCTGTTGCTTGTCAATATTGGCCTCCCGGCTGATGGGGGTTTAGGGAACTGATGGTTTGGCGCGGTTCTCCGCCTCTTCCCGCTGGAACCACATCACCATCACTACCCCAGCGGCCAAAACACTCATCATGTCGCCGGGTACCCACAACATCAGTCCGCCCAACTGCTGGTCGGTCATGAGAGAGATGTCGTAGGGTTGCCGCACTTCGGCGTAAGCGGAGTAGATTAGGCTGTTGGAAAAAGTGATGGCCGCCCCTAACACAGTGTTTGGCAGCACAATCAAGCCTAGGCACAACACCCGAAGGCCGTAGTGGAGCCGCGAACGGTGCGGTTTGGGGTCGATGATAACCCACCAAAACAGAAATCCAGAGGCGCTCATCGTCAGGTGCATCAGGGCGTGGATTGCATCGTCGCGTAGCGCCAGGTTAAAAGCGCCCGGGAACTGCCAGAGATACAGACTGCCCATGAAGAACCCGACGGTGAACACTGGGTTGGTCAGCAGATCGTAGGCCCTCCGGGCGAGGCTGTTTCTCACCACAGGTTTGACCAATCCATGGAGCGCCCAGGGCGGAAGTCCCCTTAGCATTGGCGTTAACGGCGCGCCCAACAATACGAATAGCGGGGCCATCATGCGCAGGAGGAAGTGCTGGACTTGGTGGAAGGAAAGCATGTGGTCAGCGATGGGATCCAACGGTGATTGGAGGGCCACAAAGATCAGGAAAAGACCAAAGAAAAACGAGGCTATCTGCCAGTTGTTCACCGGATGACTAGGTCGTTGCCAATTGGCCAGACCGTTCATGTAGAGGTAGGCCACAAAGACGATTAGTAGAGTGGGCAGCGGATTTGTGTTCCAGGCCGTCCAAGGGTTTTGGCCGGAATCGATGCCGCCGTGAGCCCCCACGCCTCCAGCCGCAAACAGCAACTGAAACGAGGCGGCGGCGCCCAAAAGCAAGATCATCCAGCGGTTCGTTAGGAAACGAGACAGGGAAGCGGTCACTGTTGGGCGGCTCTGCGACGCTGGTTACGGCGGACGCTCCACCACAAATAAACCACCCCGCCGAGCAAGAGTGCAAACACGCCGAAGAATACCAGGCTGCCGCTGGTGTAGCGTTGCAAGGCCGGAACGTGGAGGGTCATGATCTCGGCCCCGCCTCGCCCCAGAGGACTGTCAACGTCGACGCTGATCAGCCAGTCGCCCGTCGATTCCAGGTTTACCCTTACATCGTACTGTTCCGGCAGACTGGGAGTGTTTAATGCCGTTGCCCAGCCTTCGTACTCCTCTTCTTCGTTGGTAGCCAACAAGACCACGCGCGCATCGGGTACCGGCTGGCCAGTATTCGAATCGAACACCAGGACAGAAAACTGGACGAACCCGGCAGCCACGTTTGTGCTCACCGGAATAACCCGGACTTCGTGCGGCCCTGCGGTCACCCGGACCTCACGGGCGGGTTCGCCTTGGGCCCCGGTCGGAGTCGGCGGCCAAGTTGCTGCCCAGGTCAATATGACGGCTGAGACCAGAGCGAAACTCGCCCAGACCAGTTTTTTATCTGCACGACATACGGCCACCATGCTGCAATTCTACCCTACTGCGGTACGTGAGGTCGTTTGATGGGAAATTCTTTTTATGGACGACGGGGCTATTCGACAGGGTGTTCGATGTGAAGGTGCGGCGGGCTCGGGTCGGAAGTGCTACAACTGGAAGGTTTTCTTCCATATGCCGGGCGATCCTGAAGCGTGGGTCATCAGGTTTCTCATGCGCTCGTTGTCCGGATGAATTTCCCGCTGGGCTAGCCATTCCGTGCTTTCCGATACCTTTTCGTGCTCGAACTCGTATACGACCCCGTAGGCCGGTTCGCCTCTATAAATTTTCCAGCGGCGGCCTCGAATAACTCCGGGGACTTTCTCGTAGTTGGGCACGTAGACGCCGGTGTACCATCGGTTCCAGTCTTCTTCGTGCTCGGCGCTGATCGACATTCTGCCGATCTGCAGCGCCGGTGCCATGTCACTGTTGGCGATCTCATCGGTGAGCGCCGTCGGGTGAATCATTTCGTAGACATTGAGGATGAAGTTGGTGGCGTGGAGACGAGGGCTGCACCGTTTGCCCCATTCGGTAACCGGTCGGCCGGCGAAGGCTTCCGTATCCACCACCTCTGGCCCCTCCAACTCGTATACCGCTAGGTGTTTGGGCCCGCTCATGGTGGCTTCGTAACGGGAGGCATTCAACACACCGGGGACGGACAACACTTCTGGCAGATGTTCCTCGTTGTACCATCGGTTAAAGTCTTCTTCGATAGCTGCGGGCATATCGGCCCAGACCATCATCAACCCGATGCCCTTCTTGTTGGCCATAAACGACCTCCCCAATTAGCTGGAGCTATGATACCCAAGGGACTATGGTTTTGCTATGGCACCTGCCCCAATGTTTGCTTCGTCTGAGCCTCAGATAGGCGGGGCTCAGTGACCAGTGAGTTGTACCAGTAGGAGCTAACACGCCTGCATTATTTTAGGACTCTCAGGCCGAAATCGGAGATATCTCAGGAGGCAGCGTCTCGTGGGCAGTATGGTGAACAGGCTCACGATTTGTCGAATCACGACCGCAATCCAGAGGAATGCTAGCACGATGATACGGGGGATTTTAGCATCCATTTACCGAATGTATTCCAGAGGAAACAGCCGGATTGCAGCTCGCCTTCCAAAGAAGCCGAGTATTCGTCCACCACGTTCATCCCTCAAACAGAGGGATGAACGTGGTGGCGATGCAGGTTGCCAAGGTTGGAGTTTATACGGGGTTCAGTCCAGTAGCGAGGCTCTGAGGGACTGTAGCACATCCTGCGGCACCCCGTGAGAGCGAAGGTATTCTTCGGGGCCGCCGTAGCGAGAGTGCAGGGTATCCTGGAACTGCTCCATCGCCAGCGGATGAGCTCGCAGAGACTCCGGCGTGTAGTCATATTGGGGCTGCATCCGGCTTATGCGGGTAAAGATATCGACCGCCACGTCGTTGGTCAGTAGGTAATCGGCCAAGACTGTTTCGCGCTCCACTCCCAAGACCCCCAAAAGCAGGGCGGCAATTATGCCGGTGCGGTCCTTCCCGGCGCTGCAATGAAAGACGGCCGCGTTGTCCCGGCTGCTTTCGATGGTGGTCACGACCTGAGCCAAAAGCTCGCCCGAATTGTGGATGATCCACTGGTAGGTGGCCGAAAGCCGCTCTGCTATGTCAGCCTCCTCCATCGGTGGAGGCTCACCCCGTTCTTCTAGCAGCGGAAAATGGTGGTAGTCCAGGCCGTTGGCCGGCAAGACGCCGATGCCGTCTCTGGTGGCTTCGTCGTGGTTCCGCAGGTCCACAATGGTGCCCAGGCTCAGGTTTCTTAGCACCCGTCTGACGTCACTCTGGGTGAGCTCATTCAAGGCGTCGCTGCGGAACAGTCTCCGCCATTTCACGGTGCGGCCGTCGCGTGTCTTGTAGCCGCCCAAGTCCCTGAAATTGACGCACCCCTCGAATTTTATGAACCGCTGCGTTTTATTGCTCATTTACAGAGTCCGATTTCTTCACACACGGTAACACACAACATGATACCCGACTCCGATCACAATCGGTGCACTCGCATCTTGCTCAGGAAGTGGTGCTGGTTATCTGCTAATTCACCTTTGGCAATGTTGGTACGACTCGAATTACGCTGTAGTGGTCTCTTAGAAGACGAATCCTTGATACCAGGAGTCAAGTCCCTCACGCCCCAGCCACCCCCATCTCCTTGGCCATTGCCAGCATGGCTCTTGCCGTTTCCTCGTGGGCGATGTCAACCATGTTGCCCTGGAAGGTGACGGCGGCCCCGCCTTTGGAACGCTGTTCCTCCATGCTCTGGACCAGCCCCTGCCACCCCGCCACCTCTTCTGCCGTTGGGGTGAACACTTCATTCACCACCGGCACATGGGAGGGGTGGATCAGTTGCATGCCGGTATAGCCCAGGTGCTTACCTTGCAGGGCTGCCTGTCGGAGCCCTGCCAAATCGTGGATGTCCATCCAGCCGCCGGTCATTGGGTATTGGATACCTGCGGCCCTTACATCCACTAGTACCTTGGAGCGCATGAACAGAGTCTCCATCCCTTCCGGGGTCCATTGGAAACCTATCGACCGGGACGTGTCGCCGCCTTTGCCGCCGGATGCGCCCATGTGGGCCACTCTGGGCGATGCCGTCGCAATTTCATACGACTGCCGGATGCCCTGAGCGGTCTCAAGGGCCGGGTCTATGAATATGCGACCGACCTCCAGGCCGGATCTGCGTTCGAAATGCCGCAGAAGAGTATCGACTTCGACGACGTCGCCCGGACCCAGTACTTTGGGTAAAACGACGCTATATAGGTGCTGGCTGGTAATGGCCTCCAAGTCTTCGGCGGTCAGGCCGGTCTCCAGCCGGTTTACTCTGACAACAAGAGTCTGACCCCCCTCACCCAATTCCCGTAACATCTTGCTGACCAGAATCCGTGACTCTGGCTTGTTCTCTGGAGGTACCGAGTCCTCCAGGTCCAAGATCAGCGCGTCGGCTCCGTACTTCGGTGCCTTGCGCATCCAGTCCTCTTTGTTGCCCGGGACAAAGAGCTCAGAACGAATGGGTTTTGCTTTAAACGGCACGGACTTAACCTCTTGATTAAAGACTAACAGCAGTTAGCGGTTCGTTGATAGCTGACCGTGGGGAGCTGACTGCTAAATGACCCCTTGGTCTGCAAGATCTTGGATTTCGGACGCGCCCAGACCCAAGATAGTGGAGAGGACCTCCTGGTTGTGCATCCCAAGGGTAGGAGCCCCGGCTAACTCAGGGAGCTCTCCGCCGGAAAAACGTACCGGAAATCCTGCGACTATCCCCTTAACCGACTCTTTCATACCAGCGTGGCGCATTGGAAGTAAGCTGCCCCGGTCCCAGGACTGTTGGTCGATCATGACCTGACCCACGGTCCGCACTGGGGCGCAAGGAACGTCGTTTTCCTCCATGCGGCGAAGGGCGTCTTCTACTGTCAACTTTCCGACCAATTGTTGTACTTCCACGCGGGCGCTCTCCACGTTGTCCATCCGCGAGACGTAGCTGCCGAAGCGGCGGTCTTGTGCTAAATCCATAGACTCCATCGCCTGGCAAAAGCGACGCCACTGATCGTCGCTGGTCATGGTGACGGACACGTCGCCGTCTTTGGCCGAGTACACCCCGGTGGGTCCATTGCGTGTGATGTTCCCGGTGCGCAACGGCAGTCCTTCTTCTATGCTTTCTTCCAGGTTCTCCATGAACATCAGGGATACCAGAGTGTCCATCATAGACGCGTCTAGATATTGCCCCTGACCGGTGCGTTCCTTCTCCCGTAGCGCCGCCAAGATGGAGTAACACGTGAATATGGGCGTGACTAGGTCGCTGATGTAGAACCCCACTTGGGTCGGCGGCCCGTCCGCGACTCCGTTGATGTCCATCAAGCCACTCATCCCCTGAATCTGGGGGTCGTGAGCTGGTTTGTTGGCGTATGGACCGGTCTGGCCGTAACCTGAAATAGAGGCATATACGACTCCCGGGTTTACCTCGGCCACATCGTCGTAGCCTAGGCCGAGGCGCCGGAGCGACCCGGGGGACAGGTTCTCCAGCACCACGTCGCTTTCCTTGGCCAGTTGGAGGAATAGTTCCTTGCCGCGAGGGTGCTTCAAATCTAGAGTGACGCTTTTGACGCCTTGGGTACGTTTCAAGAACCTGGTCGAAAGGTGGTCGTTAGACTCTCGTTCTCTGCTGGTGCCGGATGGGCCGGCGAATGGGCCGTTGCCGCGGACCGGGTCTCCCCGTCCCGGCAGTTCTACTTTGATGACGTCAGCGCCAAAGCGGGCCAGGCTCATCGCGCAAAACGGACCAGCCAGATAAACAGTTACGCTCAATACTCTCAGCCCTTTAAGTGGTTCCAATATGCCTCCGTCGTGAGTCCGGATTTGTCCGCATATCCGAGACTCGCCAGCCTGGATATCTTCGTCGGCAATTTTCTCACAGATTCCCGAAGCTATGGTACAATGCTGGTTGCTTTCAGTCGGGCAACAAACTCAGAGTGAGGGGGAAATTTCAAATGGCCTCTAATATTGTCCTTTCCAACACTGACTACAAGGTCGTGGGAACCCGTCCTATCAGGCATGACGGCACCGACAAGGTGACTGGCCGTGCCAAGTACGGCGCGGACTACGAAGCGTCGGGGATGTTGTTCGCCAAGGTCCTGCGAAGTCCCCACGCCCACGCACGGATCAAGTCCATTGACACCAGTAAGGCCGAGGCCCTATCTGGGGTTCGCGGGGTAATCACCGGCAAGGATATGCCACTGGACAACGAAGCCAGCATGAAGGTCATGGCCAGCAAGAAAGCGCTGTACAAGGGCCATCCGGTAGCGGCAGTCGCCGCCACCAGCGCACACATCGCGGAGAACGCGCTCGAGCTGATCAACGTGGAATATGAGATTCTTCCCTCGGCGACGGAGGTGCGCGACGCTATGCAGGACGGCGCTCCTTTGCTGCACGAGAAACAGACCACCGATGAGATGGGCGAGAAGACCGACAAACCCAGCAACATAGCCAGCCACACCCGATGGGAGCAGGGAGACATAGAGAAGGGTTTTGCAGCTGCCGACGTCATCGTTGAACGGGAATTCAACACTTCGACCGTCCACCAGGGCTACATCGAGCCTCAGAACGGTTCGGCCTTCTGGGGCGCCGACGGACAGGTGACCGTCTGGGTCAGTACACAGGGTGCTTTCACCACCCAGGACGCGCTTTCTGGAGTGCTGGACGTTCCGGTGTCTAAGATCAAGGTCGTGCCAATGGAGATCGGAGGCGGGTTCGGCGGGAAGATCAACATCTACCTCGAGCCTTTGTGCGCCCTCCTTTCCAAGAAGACCGGACAGACCGTCAAGACGGCTATGACCCGCAGTGAGGTCTTCCAGTCTACCGGGCCCACGTCCGGCTCCTACATGAAAATGAAGATCGGTGCCGATAACTCCGGCAAGCTGGTCGCGGCGGACGCCTATTTAGCGTTCGACGCCGGGGCATTCGCTGGGTCGCCAGTCTCGGCGGCCGCACAATGTGTATTTTCTTGCTATGAGATCGAAAACATGCGAGTTGACGGCTTCGACGTGGTGGTCAACAAGCCTGCCGTAGCGGCCTACCGGGCGCCTGGCGCTCCGATAGCGGCCTTTGCGTGCGAGTCGGTTATCGACGAATTGGCAGGGAAGCTAGGAATAGAGCCTCTGGAGTT
Source organism: uncultured Dehalococcoidia bacterium (assembly GCA_964645515.1). Classification (GTDB taxonomy): domain Bacteria; phylum Chloroflexota; class Dehalococcoidia; order Lucifugimonadales; family UBA3495; genus VXOI01. The sequence continues at coordinate 10,904 of CAZYBD010000177.1, forward strand.
TCGCATGCGGAACGCCTCCAAAGAAGGGACTAAGCGCGTCGATGGGCCGATATTCCCCAAGGTCGGAAATGTAGAGACCTTGGAAGCCGCTAGGAACTCGGAACAATTTAAATCCAAACTCACCGGTCCCAACCGGGGCCGCGGGATCGCTTCTGGATTCTGGTTCAACATTGGTCTGGCGTCCAGCGCCGCCATCAGTGTCAACGCCGATGGCACCATCAACTTGGTTGAAGGATCCACAGACATAGGAGGCAGCAGAGCCTCAATAGCTATGCACGCTGCGGAAGTTTTGGGTATCTCAGCAGAGGATGTTCACCCAAGCGTCGGAGACACTGAGTCAGTAGGTTGGACTTTCCTTACCGGCGGAAGCCGCACCACCTTCGCCACTGGCTGGGCTGCCTACGAATGCGCCCAAGACATCAAAAAGCAGATGATCGCTCGCGCCGCGGAAATCTGGGACGTTTCGGCCGTTGATGTAGATTTGGTTGATGGCGTCTTTCAGCACAAGTCAGACCAAGAGTTGAAGCTGAACTTCAAGGAACTGGCCGGGCAGTTGTCATCCTCCGGCGGACCCATCTCGGCGCAGACCAGCGTAGACCCCAGAGGCGCCGGCGGAGCTTTCGCCACCCACATAGTGGATGTGGAAGTAGACCCCGAGACTGGTAAGGTAGACATCCTGAACTACACCGCAGTCCAAGACGTGGGCAAAGCCGTTCACCCCAGCTACGTCGAAGGGCAGATCCAGGGCGGGGTAGTACAGGGCATAGGCTGGGCGCTCAATGAAGAGTACCGCTTCAGCGAAAATGGGGAGATGGAGAACTCCAGCTATCTGGACTACCGGATGCCCACAAGCTTGGACTTACCGATGGTCAGCACGATAATCGTCGAAGTGGCCAATCCAGGTCATCCGTATGGCGTCAGGGGTGTCGGCGAGGTTCCGATCGTGCCTCCAATGGCTGCCATTGCCAACGCTATCTACGATGCCGCGGGTGTGCGCTTGGAAAAGCTTCCGATGTCTCCGGACGCGATCCTAGAAGCCCTTTGGGCCAAGAACGGACAGCCGGCGGACTTGCAAGCCGCAGATTAGCTTAACTTTAGTAATCAAAGAGGCCAGGTTCCTCGTAATAGGAACCTGGCCTCTTTGATTTCACATTCAAACAAAAAAGGAGCGGCCGGTCCGCAGGTGCGGAAGAGCCGCTGAAGGAGCGGCCCACGACCGGTCGCTGAGGGGCAAATTCTAGCGGCATGGCTTATTCAGGTCAACGGGGACATGTAGAGGTCTATTCTGCCTGGGTAGATATATTTACTTGGTCCAAATGGATATGCCGGCGGAATTGGAATACGACTTCAACCGTATATACGATACTCATCA
>CAZYBD010000178.1:0-3248 GCA_964645515.1 uncultured Dehalococcoidia bacterium
AGCTCTGATCATCCAGATGGACACCACAACGGTGATTCCACCCGACTGGGGCGGATCTGTCGATCCCTACGGAAACCTGATCTTGGAGCCGACCTAAAGGACCGCGGCGGTTCCTTAGTTTGTATAATGGAATTATCGCAAACGTATTGAGAGCTAGATTGGCCGACTTGCCTTCAAAAAAACAACAGTTGAAAGTTCTCGGTATATTTGCTCACCCCGATGACGAGGGGTTTGGATCGGGAGGCACTCTCGCCATGCTCGCCGACCAGGGCCACAAGTTAACCGTGGTCTGCGCGACCAACGGCGATGTGGGAGAGATTAGCGACCCCGCCTTAGCCACACCTGAAAACCTGGCAGAAGTGCGCCAACGGGAAATGTGGGGCGCCATGGAAGTAACCAGGATACACGACGTCCGCTTTCTTGGTTACCGTGATTCAGGTATGCAAGGGACCTCAGATAATGACAACCCAGATTGCCTAATGCGGGCCCGGCCCGAAACTGTCGTGGGCCAGATTCGAGCAATCCTGGCTGAACTGTCCCCAGATCTGGTCTTGACCCATGATCCCACAGGCGGTTACGGCCACCCGGACCACATTGCCACTTACCGGCACACCACCGCAGCAGTAGAAGCCCAGTCCTACGGAGACCAGCTGCGGCCGCTCCTCTATTACGTCTGTTACCCCAAGGGAGTGTTCCGGCAGTTGTGGCAAGAAATGAAAAACGCTGGCGTGGAACCGCCCTTCGCCAATGATGATGAAGACACCATCGGATCGCCGGATGAAGACGTTACTACTGTGATGGACGTAGCTCGGTTCGTACATACGAAGAAGGAGTCCCTAAGCCGTCACCGCACTCAAATGGACCCTAACGGGGCCTTTCATCAGCTACCCGAAGACATCATGAACCGCTTCATGTCGACCGAGTATTTCTGGTTGGTACAGTTCAGCGGCGACGACAAACAACACGACATCCTGGCCGACCTAAGATAGCTGAGAGGTAGTCCATGGCGGTAGATCCCATCAGCCTGGAGGTTTTTAAAAACATGTTCGAGTCGGTGGCCGAGGAAATGGGCGTGGCCCTTCAGCGGACCGCTTACTCGCCAAACATCAAAGAGCGACGCGATTTCTCCTGCGCTGTCTTCGACCCCGAAGGCTCCATGGTGGCGCAAGCCGCCCACGTGCCGGTGCACCTAGGAGCTATGCCAGAGTCCGTAAAGGCCGCGTTAAAGGTCTTCCCCAACGCCCTCCGTGATGGTGACATAGTTATTTTGAACGACCCCTACCTGGGTGGCACCCACCTGCCGGATATCACCATGGTGGCTCCGGTGTACGCCGGCCACGAAGGCAAAAAGCACCTGGCCGGGTTTGTAGCGGCTCGCGGGCATCATGCGGACGTGGGCGGGATGGTGCCAGGTTCGCTGCCGCTATCTACCGAGCTGTACCAGGAGGGAACCATCATTCCGCCGCTCAAGCTGGCGCGAGGCGGCCGCATGAACAGAGAGGTCGTTCAACTGATTTGCCGCAACTCTCGGACGCCCGAAGAACGCAAAGGGGATCTGGCTGCCCAGACAGCTTCCATCAAGGTGGGGGAACGGCGCCTGCGGGAGGTGATCGAGCGGTACGGCGTCCCGTACACGCAAGAGCATATGGACGCGCTTTTAAACTATTCTGAACGAGTGACGCGGCAGACCATCCTGGATATACCTGATGGCGCCTACCGGGCGCAAGACTACATGGACGACGACGGGTTGACCGCGGAACCAGTGCCCATAGCTGTCACTGTCACTGTGGCAGGCGACGAAATGGTAATAGATTTCACCGGCACCTCTCCCCAGCGCCCTGGCTGCATCAACGCCCCGCAAGCAGTAACGGTCTCTGCCTGCCTCTACGTGGTGCGTTGTCTTTTGAAGGAACAGGCCCCTGCCAATCAGGGGTGTCTCCGACCACTGCGGATCAATGCGCCTCGTGGCAGTCTGGTCAACCCAGAACCTCAGAGAGGTGTGGCCGGCGGCAATGTGGAAACGTCCCAGCGCATCACGGATGTCTTGTTGGCGGCCCTGGCACAAGCTCTGCCAGAGGTAATACCAGCGGCTAGCCAGGGGACCATGAATAACATGATCATCGGCGGCCATGATCTGGTCCGGGAAAAACCCTACGTCTACTACGAGACCATCGGCGGCGGAATGGGGGCCAGGCCGGACAAGGACGGGATCTCCGGGATCCAGACTCACATGACCAATACACTCAATACGCCGATCGAGGCCATGGAGTTCGCTTTCCCGCTGCGTCTCCGGAGGTATGCCCTGCGGCGTGGCTCCGGAGGTGACGGAAAATACAAGGGCGGCGACGGTCTGGTTCGGGAAGTTGAGTTTTTAGGACCGGCCCGGGTCACGCTCATGTCAGAGCGGCGCAAGAGTCCGCCGCCGGGCTATCACGGCGGCCACCACGGCGAGCGAGGCGAGAATATATTGTTTCGCGGTGGCGTCGAAGAAGTGGCTCTCTCAGGGAAAGAGTTGATTGACGTCGAAGCTGGTGATGTCTTGAGCGTCCGTACTCCAGGGGCAGGCGGCTGGGGCAAGCCGGAAGATATGCACAGCGGCGGCGACGAGTCCCAGTAGGTACAGGAAAAGTGTCGTTATTTGACGGTTCTCCGTTAGCCGCCCGGTCTCATCCTCCGGTTAAGGTGCTCAGTGTCCTCGCCTTGGCAACCATCTTCATGGTGTTTTCTGCTTGTTCCAGCAGCAGTCCAACTCCACTCCCTGTGGATCGTTTGCTTGGGCCTGAAGACTTTCCGAGTCTGGCAGTAACCGCTACTGTCGCAGAGACCGGCGCGACCACCGGCGGGGAGCCTGCCGTCCAAGTAGAACTGAATGGACCCGGTTTTCGGGTGTTGGAAAGCATTGTTGTGTTTGAGACCGGAGATCTGGCTTTGGGAGTCCTGGCCGGCATCAAACAAGATATGGTGACCCTCGGGGCCGCTTCGTCTCAAGTGGCAGAGTTCCAGGACATCTCCGGGATCGATCAGACCAGCACTCTGAGGGGTGAGTCCGCCTCCACGGTGTTCTTTGTACAAGACAATGTATTGGTTCGGTTGACAGTAACCGGGTCCGACTGGCGTTCTCGCATCATCGAATTGGCCGAGACCGCCCAGGCTAAGGCGGGTCTCCGATAGAATCCAAGCTATCTGGGATCCGCCTTAGTTACTGGAAGTGTGGACAGTTTGAAGAACTGTCCACAGGTGACCGGCAC
>CAZYBD010000179.1:0-10060 GCA_964645515.1 uncultured Dehalococcoidia bacterium
AGTTTTCCGCGATCATCCGCCAGCTATCAGTTTTTGATGATAGAGCTATTTGGAGACTCGAAGGACAAGTGTCGTATTGTTTGCGCCGTTGGAAGTCGGGGTTATCCAGACCGTGGTCGGTACTGGCGAACACGGTTATGCTGGAGATGGTGGCCTGGCGATCTGTGCCTTGCTCAGCGAACCTTTCCTGTGCGCCTTTGACGCAGCCGGCAACTTGTACGTCGTCGAGGCCACCAACCATTGCGTTCGCCGCGTCGACATCCGGTCGGGCGTGATCGCCACTGTGGCCGGCACTGGCGTGCCCGGTTACAGCGGCGACGGTGGACCGGCGGTGCAGGCCACATTTAACGAACCTTACTCCATACAAATCGACAGCCGTGGAGATATCTACATCGTCGATCGACTGAACGCAGCTATCCGCAAAATCGACGGTTGCACCGGTACTATTTCTACGGTCGCCGGGACGGGGGAGTCCGGTTACGGTGGCGACGGCGGTCCCGGCCACCATGCTCGCTTGCGGGAACCCAACGACTGCTTCCTCGATGGCAAAGGCGGTCTGTTAATCGCCGATGTCAAAGACCAGAGGATCCGGAGGCTGAATTTGACCACCGGGATCATCTCGACGTTTGCTGGGAACGGTGAAAAGCAACGTGCTGGCGATGGTCTTCCCGCCCAGAATGCTAGTCTGTTCGGTCCCAGGGCGGTGTGCGCTGACCGCCGAGGCAATACCTACATCTGCGAACGTGAGGGCAACGGGGTGCGGATAGTAGATGCCAACAACATCATGGGTGTTCTGGCGGGTACCGGAGACCGGGGCTATGAGGGCGACGGCGGCCCAGCCTTGGCCGCCACGTGGGGAGCGCCCAAAGGCATCCGTACCGACCGGGATGATAATCTACTGGTGGTGGATACGGAGAACCATGCCATCCGCCGAATCCACTCGACAACTCGGCAGGTGACCACCATAGCCGGTGGCCGGTTGGGCGAGGATGGTGACGGAGGGCCTGCTGCTTTGGCCGCCATGAACCGCCCTCATGGTTGCGATTTAGACGCCCAAGGCAACATCTACGTGGCCGACAGTAATAACCACCGGATCAGAGTGGTGGAGGCGACTTAGGCCGTAAGCCATGGCTTCAGGGTCGATAGTAAGATCAAACGACCGTCGATTCTGCCCTGCGGGTACGCTGACAGTGGCGATTGTCATAAACTAGAGGCACCTTCTTTCCCAACTGCGCCCCTCCCGTCGATAGTGTTGGACTCAAACTAAGCGGTTATTATGAAAAAAACAGTTGAAGACATAAGGTCGATGAAGGGCCGAGAAAAAATAGGAATGCTCACCGCATATGACTACAGCACCGCCAAATACATGGACGAAACGGGCATAGATATTATTCTGGTGGGAGACAGTTTAGGCATGGTGGTCTTAGGCTACGAAAATACGTTGGATGTAACTGTCGAAGACATGCTCAGGCATACCGGCGCCGTAGCCCGGGGAACAACCAACGCTCTGATAGTCACCGACCTGCCAGCAGGGAGCTACGACGACGTCGAGAGCGCCGCCGCTAATGCAGACGCGTTGGTACGCTCCGGTGCTGACGCCGTGAAGCTGGAGAACTCCCCTCATATAGCTGAATATCTGGTCGACCTCGATATTCCGGTCCAGGGACATGTGGGCTTGACACCCCAGTCGGTTGCGGATTTCAAAGTGCAGGGCAGGGAGGCAGCGGCCGCCCAAATCATCATTCAAATGGCCAAAGACATGGAGACCGCCGGTTGCTATAGCGTGATCCTTGAAGCTCTTCCCCAGGATCTGGGTGAATTGATAACCGAAACCCTCACCGTTCCTACGATAGGAATAGGCGCCGGTCCACATTGCGATGGCCAGGTGCTGGTCGTAAACGACATGCTTGGGCTCTATGACAAGATGAGTCCGAGATTTGTGAAGAAATATGCTAGCTTGGCAGATGACATGAAGGGTGCCTTTCAGGCGTACGTCGATGAAGTCAAGTCAGGGAAATTCCCGGAAGAAAAACACAGCTTCCGTTAGTTTCCCGATCACTTTCCCGGCTCCGGTCACGAATTACATCCCTCCAGGCCAACTGTTCCGCCGCCCCAAGCCGATGACGCCTCCTGAATCTGTAGCCGTTACTGTTGCGGACGTTCTCGATCTTGTCAGCAGAGGTACGGAAGGGCCTCTGGTTCTCGTGTCTATCGCGCAGCAGGATCACCATCGACGAGTCCACATCCACTGATGGTCCGCCGACGGTCGCCACGACTTGGAGTTTCATCCGACCGGACCAGACCTCTGTGCATGAGGCCCGCTCCGAGGACTCCGGCACCATAGTCCCGTCGCCGTTGGGTGTGCCGTTCATGGTAGTAAACGCATAGGTTCCGCTCCACAACTTGGTCGGCACGGCCAACCTCAACTGAGTGTTAGTCCCGTACGGGATGCTATTAACCGCGTGGGACGATGGCCGTTGGCTGAATCAGTGATCGCTTCCGGCGAATTTCCCATGCCGGTGAACCAGCAGGGGCCGAGCTCATTGGAAGGAGAGACAGCGGTGTTCAAGCTCTACGGTTGGGTTGCCGACGTTGGAGGCGTCTGGAGCAGCGGCGGGTTCGATGCAACCTGGACGCCGGCACCTGTGACCGTTTAGCCGGCGGTCTCTCGCAGCCGCTGTGCCAAGTCTTGAGGTACCTGGAGCAGCCGCTTACGGAAAGCGGTGTTGGTTCGTTCCGGCGCTCGGAGCGCCGCTTCTTCCAACAGGGCAACCCCGCCCAGATAGTCATCTATATGGATGAATTCAGCTTCGATCTTCTCATCCGGAGCCGCGTTGTGGTAGTTGCCTAATGGGAAGGCAACGCCTGTCGTCTGATAGCCGTAAAGAGCGAAAGCGCTGGCCTCACACACGCCGCCGCTCATCAGTTGCCTCTGGACTTTGACGCCTGAATCGCCCTCCTGGAGGGTTTCGCGAGCCCGTACCAGAACCGATTCTGCGTCGGCGCTGAAGGTGTACCAGGCGTCGCCGACTCTGATGACCGGACCGCCTCCTTGATCTGCGCCGGGCAACGTGCGACTGGACTCGGCGGAGATAATTAATGTTTCTGGCGGCAACTCGCCAGCCGAGGCGGCCAACCGCGCTCCTACTAGTCCGACCTCTTCAGCTCGAGTAAAAAGTCCGTAGACGTCTCCAGGAGGGCGTCTTTCTGCAGCGGAGAGACGAGATAGAATGGCCAGCGTGGCCCCACAACCCGCTAGGTCGTCCACTGCCCTCATTCGGATGTAGTCTCCGTCCAGTTCAAAGTCCACCAAGTCGAACACCGCAGCAGCGGGAGGCTGCACTGAAGTGGTGTACCTGTCACCGGTCATTTTGAGCCGTATTTGCCGCGTTGGCTCTTCGCCGTGTAGGCCAGTGGTTATGGCCGGAGCGCGTTGGCCCTGCGGGAGCAGCACCTGGAGGGGGACACCTGCGTTGAAGCTGGAAAGGGGCACGCCTCCTTGGGCGGTGGCGATGAGTTCATTACCCTCCAGTTCCGTTATCTCGAACCCAGGATGGTCCATGTGTGCCACAACAGCTATGGGAATGGCGGTAGGGTTGCTGCCGGAAAGCTTCGCAAAGATGTTGCCGAACGAGTCCCGGTGGCGTTCAAGACACAATTCGTCCAGGATTTCCTCGATGGTGGCTGCTATTCCAGACTCGTAGAACGCAATCGCCGGCCGAGTGCCCAGTCGGGCGAGGAAGTCCAATGCTTGCATTCTCGAATCGGTCATGACTCTCCGTCACCAACTGCCGGCACTATTCGGCAACTGTCCAACAAATTGGCGTGATTATAGCAACGGCCCATCCGGAGGGCCAACGCTAAAGGTGGGTGTTATACTGCCATCGGACCGCCTAAAACATGCGTATGTTTAAGGAGAACCGAGGTGCTAGAGCAATTTAAGGTCAGTCATGACGAAGCCGTATTCGCCCAAGGGGACGCACTCAAGCAAACAGTAACTGAGGTCTTTGAGAAGATGGGCGTCGCCGCGGATGATGCGCGGTTGGCGGCGGACGTCCTGGTATTGGCCGACCTCAGGGGAGTCGACTCTCACGGCGTCTCCAACATGCTCCGGACCTACGTCAGGAACTACGGCGACGGAGAGATCAACCCTCGCCCTGACTGGAAGATCATTCGTGAAACCCCTAGCACCGCCGCCATCGATTCCGACCGCGGGCATGGGATCATCATGACCCCTAAAGCCATGGATATCGCGATCCAAAAGGCCAAAGAGGTCGGTGTGGGTATGGTTACCATCGGCAACGCCCGACACCTGGGGATGGCCTCGTACCACGCCATGAGGGCCTTGGACCACGACATGATTGGAGTATGCATGACCAGTTGCCCGCCGGTGCTCTTGCCTACCTTCGGAGCAGAGCCCAGGCTGGGCACCAATCCTATCGCCTTCGCTGTTCCCGCCGGGAGTGAACCTCCCTTCGTCTACGATGCCGCCACTAGTTCGGTGGCTGTCAACAAGATCCGAATTGCGGCCCGCTTGGGCGCCGACATACCCGGAGGCTGGCTGGCCGACGAGCAGGGCAACCCTATAATGCAGGATGCGCCCGCCCCGGAAAACATCACCATGTTGCCGCTAGGCAGCAACCGAGAGTTGGGTTCTCACAAAGGCTATGGGCTCGCCTGCATCGTAGACATTCTGGCCGGAGTCTTGACCGGGTTCGGGTGGGGAGTGGCTCCGGGACGTCCCAACTTCGGACACTACGTGGCTGCTTATAGCGTCGAAGCATTTACCGACGTGTCTAAGTTCAAAGACGACATGGACGAATGGCTTCGAATGATGAAAGCGACCAAGCCGGCGCCAGGACACGAGCGGGTCCTGGTGGCTGGTCAGCCCGAAGCGGAGGTAGAGGCTGTCCGCCGCGAGGAAGGGATTCCGTTGCACCCAGAGGTGATGGTATCCATTAGGGAGATCTGCAGCGATCTAAACGTCACCTGTCACGTTTAGATCGCCGGCTATCAGCTATTTTGCTCAGGGCTGAAACCCGACCGCTGGTAGCTATCCTCGCAAGGCGGGGATTACCTCCTCGCCCAGCAGCTTCAGAGACCGCATGGTGTCGTCGTGGGACAGAGGCCCGCCTTGGGCTTCCAGCAACAGGGCCCCGATGCCAAGTTCCTCCTTGATGTAGCTGAGCTTTCGGATTACCGTGTCCGGGCTGCCTACCACCAGGTGGTAATCGTTCTGAAGTTCCTCGTACGAGAGCTCGTTCAAAGGCTTGACTCGTCGTTGCGCGTTGGCCGCCGCTCCGACCGCGGAGAAGTACCCGGGCGGGGCCCAATACTCCTTGGGCCCCTTCAGCGGCAGACCCATGCGCCACATGAACGCCTTGCCCGATTCTTGGGCTTTCTCGTCGGTCTCGTTAACATGGCAACAGACCATGAAAGCGAACTTGTCCTGTCCTGGCTCCCAGCCGTCCTGGGCTGCGTAGTTGCGGTAGTTTTGGAACAATTCCCGAGCAACCTTTAACTCAGTCAAGAACGCGGCGTAAGTGTACCGGTTGGCCGCTGCCCATTGGACGGTCTCGGGACTACCGGTGCCCGGCACCCAGACTGGTGGGTGAGGCTGCTGCATGGGCAGCATCCACGGGTTGACCGCCCGATAGTGGTAGTGTTTGCCTTCCCAGCGGAATGGCCCAGGGGTGGTCCAAGTCTTGATGATCAGGTCGTGACACTCTTCGAACCGCTCTCGGTTGTGCACCGGATTAGTGTTGTTGGCCCAGGTTTCGAAGCCGATGCCTCGCACAAAACCCGAGACGATGCGTCCGCCGGATATCACGTCCAGCATTGCGATTTCCTCGGCCAACCGCACCGGGTTGTCGGATGTGGGCAGCATGTTGCCCAACATCAGTATCTTGGCTGTGGTGGTGGTGCGGGCCAGAATCCCGCCGGTGATGTTCACTTCCACGTTCATACACGACGGGGTGCTGTGATGTTCGTTGATCATCAACCCGTCGAACCCTACGTCCTCAGCATATTGGTATTCATCTAGGTAGCGTTTGAACAGGTCACAGGCCGTGGCCGGGTCGAAATAGGTGTTGGGAAATGTCAGGCGCATCGACGGATAGCCCGCCACTTCCGACTCAGGGAATGCAGGATAAGGCAACTCGGTGAAGTAGTAGGTGTCGAGACTCAAAGAAGCTCCTCCTGAGTGAGGATTCATCACTCAGCTTTTCAATTAGCTGACCGCTGTGTGCTGAACGCTAACTGCTACAAAAAATCCAATGCGATTTTGACGAACTCGTCGGGTTTTTCCGCCTGGGGCGAGTGCCCGCACTTGTCGATAACCACTAGGTCGGAGCCTTTGATGATATTTTGGAAGATGGTCCCGCACTCCAGAGGGACGATGCGGTCCTCCCGTCCCCAGACGATGCGGGTGGGGATATTGACCCGGCCCAACAGTCCGTTCAGCCGCGGGTCATGCATGTAGGGTTTCCAGGTGAGACGCACCGTCATTTCCCGGTTTAGGTCGGCGGTCAGTTGCTCCTCGGGAGTCAATTGTCGGTTGTAGACTTGGTCGTACTCTGGCGCTTGTCTGGGGTCATAGAACAGTAACTCCCGCACTTGAGCCGGGCTGATGATAAAAATGTCGGCTATCTCGCCCTCCACCGGTTTGATGCCTCCGGATCCCACTAGCATCATCTTGCTGAACGCGTGGTTGCAAGTGGCCGCCATCTCGGCAGCAAGCCACCCGCCCAGGGAAAATCCAATCGCACGCACTCTTTCCAGCCCCAACGCTTCCATATACCAAGTGTAGAACGCGGCCAGGTCGGGTACAGATTCCAGCCATTCGGGACGGGGTGTCTGACCGAACCCGGGATGGGTCGGGTAGATGACCGTGTATTTATCGGACAGGGCTTGTACGTAGCGGAGCCAACCTGTATTGCCGCTGGCGCCATGCAGAATAAGCAGGGGTTCCCCAGAACCGCCCTTTAAGGTATGCACCTTGGTCTCCCCAACATCGACAAATTCTTCAGTGAATTCGGTACCCATGAATCTAATGCTCCTTTTAGCGATCAGCTATCTCACGGCGCCCTCTGGAATGGGTCGGTGAGTTCCAGTTCTTCCCCTATTTCTCGCAGAGCCGGCAACACTTCCTGTCCCATTAGCTCCAGGCAGCGCATGGTATCGGCGTGGGTCGTGTCGCCGTCGTTGGTCCAGACGCCTAGGATTCCCGGCCTGAGGTCGGACAATACCTGGCGAAGTTTCTTTATCACGGTATCGGGGCTGCCGACGATCCATCGGTTGGAGGCCAAAATCTCGTCATAGCTGGCGGTCTCCAGGCCCAGTCCCAAGAACGGATCTTTGTGAATGCGGCCCTGATAGCGGGTGACGCGAGGGTCTTTGACGGTGGCGCTGTAGCCCACGGGCATCATGTAGTCGCGGGGCACCGGGACTCGGCCGACTCCAATGTTGCCCGTCAGAAAGCCCTTGCCTGCCTCATAGGCCTTTTCGTCGGTGTCTTGCACGTGGATACGGCATAGGTAGCCGAAATGCTCCGGGCCCGGTTCGTACCCGTTTTCGCGGGCGGTCTCGGTGTAGATGTCCATCATGTCCCTGGTACCTTGAGGGGCGGTTTCCAGGTAAATATACGGGTAGTGGTGCTCCGCTGCCCAGACCAGGGTTTCGGGACTCCCCAGCCCCGGGATCCAGACTGGAGGATGCGGCTTCTGTAGCGGTAACTGGAATGGGTTGACCACTCGGAAATGGTAGTGCTTGCCCTCCCAGCGGAATGGCCCTGGGGTTGTCCAAGTCTTGATCAGCAGGTCGTGAGCTTCTTCAAAACGTTCCCGGTTGAAGAGGGGGTTAACGTTGGCGGCGAGGCTTTCGACCCCGGTGCCCCTGACAAAACCGGAGACTAGCCTTCCGTTGGAGATCATGTCGATCTCGGACAGTTCTTCCGAAAGCCGGAGAGGATTGTCGAGGATGGGCAGCGGGTTGCCCAACAGCACGATCTTGGGTTTTTTGGTATTCCGCGCTAGGATGGCGGCCTCCAGGTTCATGGTAGCGCCTAGGCAGGTAGGCGTGTTGTGGTGCTCGTTGAGCATCAACCCGTCGAACCCTGCCTCCTCGCAATACTCGTACTCGTCTAGGTACTCGCTGTACTGGCGGGCACCGATCACCGGATCGAAATTGCTGTTGGAAAAAGTCAGCCGGACGGCCTCGTTTAGGCTGCCGCGCACATCTTTCTCGGTATAGCTGGTATAGGCCCGTTCGGTAAACCGCATTAAAAACATTTGCCGTCCTCCTAGGTTGAGCATTGGAGATCAGATTTCACCGATCCAACGTATTTTAGGGTAGGTAACTTTGAGCGCGTAGTAGAACTGTCGGTCTGCTGTCTAATAGTCGCAGTCGAGGGACTCGGTCAAGGCCATGTAGTAGGTGTCGTAGATAACATGTCGGTAAGGGTATATGGGTTAATTCTAGAGAACGGGTATTAATACCGGCCTATTTAAACAGTCCTATGGGTTCGCTGAAGAGAATTTCCATCAGTCAACGGCGCCACCGATTCTGATCTGTCCGCGCCGATGGCTCCGCAAAAGCAAGTTAGAGACCTTGGCAAACATTACGTACTGGGCAACGACCCTGTCACTCTGAATCAGCCAAGACTTGGCGATGGTAGCGTCAATCACGACTGCGGTCATAAAGTTCATGTGACCTCAACGCTGTTCTGGAATGATGTCTGCGGAGTGGACTATAAGATCCTTGCCTCTGAAGATTTGATCACGGCGGGCAATCATCGGGGCAAATTCCTCTTTAGTATGACCTCACTCTCTACCCGCGAGGAAAGCTTCGTTGTTCACCTCTTTTCGATTGCCTGGACCCAATACCGGCGCATTATGGTGTCCTTGACCGCAGTCGTAATTTTGAGAGGTTGCTGCACAAAATCAAGAATGAAACACTTCTTCGGTGTAGCCATACCGGATCGTGGCCGGTGGGTGAGTGGCGTAAGTAAAATGTTAACGCATTTACTGCAAAACGTCACAAATATTACACAGAACCCAGAAGACGGCTCACTTCGTGCCTTTTGGACGGAGCGGATGCCGGAGCTTATCCTAGCGGCGGGATTTCCGCGGGTCAAGACGGATGGTATTCGACTAGACCTCATTGACAGACAGAAGGACTTTGAACCGGAATCTAGGGTCCGGTTCCCGCGGAAGCGTTATGCTATAGTGGTCGGAGCACCAGGAGGCGTCTGTAGTAGTACACAGTAGACGCGGGACTGGATACGTTCCCCAACCCTCAGGACGATTATCCTCATGCCCAAGATTTTAATCGCTGATCCCGTCGGTGTTGAGGGAATCGAACTTCTTCATGCCAATGCCGATGTTGACGTCAGACCTGGAATGAAGCCCTCGGAGTTGGTCTCGGTGGTGGGGGACTACGATGCGCTGGTGGTCCGCAGCGAGACCAAGGTCAACCGAAAGGTAATCGAGGCTGGAAAGCGCCTGAAGGTGGTGGCCCGCGCCGGTATCGGCGTGGACAACATCGACTTGGAGGCCGCCACTAGCGCCGGGATCGCGGTGGTAAATGCTCCCACCGGTAATACTGTGGCTGCTGCCGAACACACCGTGGCTCTGATGCTGGCGATGTCTCGTAACATCCCCAGTGCACACCAGTCCCTCAAGTCTGGCGAATGGCGCCGCAGCGCGTTTACGGGCGGCGAAGTGCGGGGTAAGACACTGGGAATTTGCGGGCTGGGACGGGTCGGCTCTGAGGTCGTCCGCCGCGCGCAAGCATTCGACATGCGAGTGGTGGGGTTTGACCCCTTCGTCGCCGTAGATTACGCACGGCGCATCGGCGTCGAGCTGCTTTCATTAAACGACCTCTTGACGGAGAGCGACTTCGTTACCTTGCATACTCCGCTGACCGAAAACACCCGGCAAATGATCGGTAAGAAAGAAATAGAAACGATTAAACCGGGCGCCAGGCTCATCAACGTGGCCCGCGGCGAACTGGTGGACGAAGAGGCCCTGTTGAAAGGTTTGGACTCCGGTCGGCTCGCCGG
>CAZYBD010000180.1:0-12592 GCA_964645515.1 uncultured Dehalococcoidia bacterium
CCCGTTCTGATAGGCAATGTTTCTTGTTCGGCTTGGGCCTAGTCATCTCCATTTCACATATTCTTCTGGGATGGGTTCATTCTTACGTTAACGCCCGAGCATGATGGGGGCCCATTTGACCTTGACTGATAACTCGCGTTCTAGGGGCAGGCCGGCCTTGAGCAAGGCTGGCCTCTTGATGTGACTAGGGTAGGCGTAGATTTATTCCCCGTCCAGCCGGGCGATACAGGCCGCCGCTGCCTGGGCGAAGATCCCTTTGTTTCGTTGCCCCTGCACGACTGCTCCGTCTACGCACTCGTACGCCGGTTGTCCTTCGATTTCTGTCCGCCAGAACGCTACGTGACCCACCGGCTGGCCGCCGTCGTAGACAATGGTGTGAATGGATTCGCCGTAGGGGTTCTCAACGTATTTCCATTGGAAAGCAGTTTGTTCTCCCCAGTAGCAGAATGCGGAATTCAGCACGCTCAGCAGGTCCTTGATTTCTTGAGGCAACAGATCGTTTGTAGTCTTGCAGATAAATCTCAGCTTCAGTGCCTCCTGATCAAAGACGAGGATACTCGCTACTGCTCGGACTTCATGAGGAACGCCTTGCCGTGGACTGATTCGTAGAATTCTTCGAACCTGGAACTCAGCGGCCATTCACGAAACGCTTTGCGTTCGCCGAGCTGCTCAATATCTCCGGAGTCGTTGGAGGTCACGAATGTGTTCCAGTCGTCGAATATCAAAAATGCACCTGACTCGACGATGTCGTCGAGGAAATGGAGAACGTCTTTGGCCGAGACGTACAGGTCACTGTCGATGTGGACAATCGCGGCATTTTTCAGGTTGTGCTTGCCCTTCAGATCATCGGTTAACGACTCGCTGAAAAACCCTTCGATTACCACGACCTTGTCCATGTCCACCCCGGCCTTCTCGATCATCTTGGTGAACCCGGACTTGGAGAATTGATAGGTCCCGCGCTCAAACGTCTCGCTCTCATCGTCAGGAAGCCCCTGGAATGAGTCGAAGGCGAAAAACCGCATGTTGTTCATGCCGCGCTTCCGGGCCAATCGGTTTGCCATGATAAACGAAGACCCTTGGTAAACACCGAATTCTAGGTAGTCTCCGTGGACCCCGGCTTTGGCTGCGGCGTCAAACACATTCTCGAAATGTTCTCTTCTCCGGTCTGGAATAAATAGTGACCTAACCAACGCGTAGCACGGTGCCGAAATGAACGTGGGTAAACAGAAATAGAGATTACGGAGTGGCTCCTTTAAGAACCAGCTAAGCAGGATTCGTCGCAACATTTTTGTCCTCTGTGTGAATTTTAGGCGATTCTAAATCTGAACTCCAGCCTGATAGATTGGCGGAGTTGATAAATTGCAGGTAGAGCAGAAACGGGGCTAACAGTAGGTAATCGATCCCGAAAAACGCCATGGTGGACTCGGGGATGGTTCTCATGGAAAAGAACACGAGAACGCCCGCTGATTGGATGACTAGGTGTTTGTGAATCCCTGGCAGGGCGCTCAGGTTTCTTATTGCTTTGAGTAGTAGGAACCAGGCCAAGAGTAGCGCCGCCAAGAATGGCAGGACGCCTAGGAATCCGGCTTGCAGTAAGGCGTGAAGGTAGCTGTTGTGCATATGGGTCCCCAACAGTAGTCGGTCGCTGTGGAAACCATACCCTAATATCGGCGAGTCCAGAACTTGCTCCCACGCCGCTGCCCACACTACCGACCGGCCGCTAAATGCAAAAAACCCTTCTGTTATGCCGCTCTCCTCAATGGTTACCGGTGCAGGAGGCGGGATTTCGGGCCGAGTTTCGTTTTCGGCCGAAGCTTCGACTTTGGCCAACGGCTCCTCCGCCATATCGGCCGCGCTACCGGTTTCCACCTCCAGGGTTGGTGCGGGAGCAAGCTGCGTTGCCACTGGTGTATCTTGCCTCGGAGTTGGTGCGGGCGCAAGCTGCGTTGCCACTGGCGTATTTTGCCCCTGAGTTGGTGTCGGAGATGTCAACGGGCTCGATGGCGGTGTCACTCCTGCCTGTTCGGATGCAGGGGCCGGAGTGATTGTGTCGGGGGCATCGGGCGGCGTATATGTGGGCGGCGCTACGGTCTGCGCTGAAGTGGGCGACCTGGCTGCATCGAGCGGAGTTGTAGAAGCAGGCTGTTCCGGCAATTCTGGTGTTGGAGTGGGCGACCGTCCTTGCTCCGATGGGGCTGGATCTTCGGCAATCGCTGGCGATGCGTCTGAGACGAGGACTGGCTTTTGGGATTCCGGTGGACTCAGAAGCGATGTGCCTGGCACATAGGCGCTGTAGACGATACATTGCCGGACCAATGATTGTGGGGTTCCGGAGGACACTGCGGCGGCGACAACTATCACTCCTACTACAACACCCCCGATAATCGCCCTTCTGCCTCCATACAACAACACCACAACGATCGCGCCGGCTAGGAAGCCGAGTATCGCTGTCCTTGCCCCGCTGGTCCATAGCAACAAGAACGCCATCCCCAAGAGCCCGGTCCAAGGGATAATCCTCGATACTACCCCATGAAACGTCTGATTGAAGGTGTGGCTGAATGAAGATGTTTTCCAACTGCTCCCCAGTAAGGCGCCAAGAGAAATGATGCCGGCCAGGGCCGCGAATCGCCCCACGCCAGTGGGCCTGAGAAGGCCGTCTGACAGAGGTAGAAATCCAAATGGGCCCCAGGAGAGATTGAACCATGGCGAGGTGAGGCGGCAGTTGGACCAGGTATCGGCGTTGAGCAGCTGACCTGCCATGTTCAGTTGCTGCAGCGCAATAATGAAAAACATCGTTACGAGTACCGCGATAACGATGAAATTGAAGGTTAATAAGTGGAACGCTCTCCTAAGCCCGTCCTCTCCCCATACCAACGCCAACAGAACAACCGGGACCGCTAGGTACAACCCGCCCCAGTAGAGGGCCATAGGTACATTGGGGGACGAAAATGTGGCTATCCCGGCTACCAGCCCGTATACAGCCGATAGGCCTAGCGGGCCGAATAGGCTGAGCCCTTTGGGTTTGCGTCGGTAAATGTGGACGCCGACGCCCACCAGGGCAAGAAAACCGCCAAGTATGGGGAGTAGTGCCCGGGATCGGGCAAGCAGTAACTCGGGGCTTTCGTAGTTTAAAAGAAGCCGTATCTCCCCGGGCTGCATACCTGCCCATACCAAGACCCAAAGAGCCAATGGCGCCAAAAGGCCTAACCAGACAGTTATACGAGGAATATGCCTCATCAATTGTTTAGAATCTGGTTAAGAATGATCGGGGTCGGTAAGTGCGTGGTCATAGATCTGCATCAGGCGTTCACCTAGCTTGTCCCAGTGATACCGTTGTTCGGCTCTGTCGCGGGCCCCTTGCCCCAACTTTAGCCGTAAAGTTTCGTTGAGGTACAGGCACTCAATTGCTGTGGCTAGGGCGTGCACCGTGCAATCTGGGCTTGACGGGGTCACTTTTATGCCGCTCTGTTCCGTTACATTCATGCCGGGCCCGCCCACGTCAAGACAGATTACCGGTTTGCCCATAGCCATCGCTTCAACTGCCACGGTACCGCCGCCGTCTCGCAGGCTGGGAAAGAGAAAAACGTCCGACGCCACCATCTCGCTCAACAATTGGTCTCGGGGCATCGGTCCCAGAAAGTTGACCTTGCCATCCAAATGACAGTTGGCGGTCAAGTCTCGTAATTTCGATTCCTCTGGACCCGCCCCTGCAATATTGAGCTGAGAATGCGGATGGGTGGCAGAGAATTCCTTGAAGGACTTGATGGCCAACCCGAAGCCTTTAACGCGGATAAGTGAGCCGGCAGAGAGAATGCGGAACACAGGGACGTGGCGTTGCTGCTCCGAAATGTGGTCCAAGTCTTCAGAGGAAACCCCGCTTACCGGGAAAGAGTGAACCTTTTTGGCCCAGCGTTTGGGCACCATCGATTGCGATTCGCGGTTGCAAAGTAAAATGGCCCTTGCTCTACTCTGCCCGATAATAAAGACTGGGTCGAGCCGCAGAACTCGTTGCCCCACAGTGCGGACCTTTTCCCAGATTCGCCCACCCAAGGAGTACTCTGCTTGCAGTCCTTTTGGTGTTTGATGCGCGCCGCCGCCTGGCCCCCTTAAGTAGGGCACTGGAAGAAACGCTCCGATATAGTTGGCCAGCCAGTCGTTGGCGTAGGTGATGTGATGGAACAGGTCAAACCCGACCTGTTTATGCAGCCGCCGGGCGGTCAGGTAGGCCAAAATTTGCCATAAATGGTAGTAGAACTGGATGCCTCCCTGAAATCGTACCATCGGGGCCAGCCAACGTGGTAGGCCTACAAAGCTGAAGTGAACGTTGGACAGTGGCTCTTTTTGAAGGGCCTGTTCGATGCTAAATCGGTCATTGGCGTTTGTAATCGCCCAGACTTCGTGTTTGCGAGATATTTGCTTTAGAAGATTCCACCCCAAGACGTCTTCCCCGCCCCTAAAGTCCTGAGTCCCGGGTGCGCAGCAGGTATATACGCAGGTTAGAATGCGAAGAGAAGTCATTAATGAGAACCTGATGAACGTGTTGGATGAGCATTACTCATTTGATGGTGCAGCCCCGCTCGGTTCAATCAACCGCCATTTAATACGCATGGTGATGGATATTAGTTCCTGGCTGCGACTTTATTTTGAGACTTGGAATTTTTTGCGGTTGTTATTCATGGAATAAAGTCGGTCGGAGAATTCGACGAGGGTACTGGCCAAGTCTCTCTCGTTCCAGGCTTTTATCATATCCAGAGATCTGGCCCCCATTTCCGCTCGTTCTTGCTCTGATTTGTCGAGAAATCGATTTAGGCTAGCGGTGAGCCCCTCCAAGTCGCCTTCCGGGAATTCGAATCCGTTGTAGCTGTCGACCACGAGATCTTTCGCAGCTCCGACTTGATCGGACACGATCACGGGAAGGGAGAAGCACATTGCCTCGTTTACGACCATACCCCAAGTCTCTCTGTGAGATGGGAGGACCAGAGCGTCCGCCATGGCGTAAAACTTGGGGATTGTGTTCCTGTCCTGAAATCCCAGGAAGCGTACTGATTCGATCTTATTCTTCTCTGCGTATTCCTGCATCGCCGGGCGGAGATCCCCGTCGCCCACTATGACCAACGATCGCTTGGGAGAGTCGACGTGTTGATAGGCTTCAAGAAGCTGCATGGGATTTTTTTCCTGACTGAGTCTGCCACAATACAGAAAGACACATCGGTCTTCACCAATTCCCAATTCTGACTTAGTCTGTGTCTTGAGATCCTTGAATTTAGAGGCACAACTCACTAGGTTCTGGTAACCCCAGGAATAAGCGAAGGGAATCAGTTTTGAGTCGGGCACTCCGTAAAATTCATAGAGTTCCATGTTGGATGTCCCGGCGCACAAGAAACCTGAAGTGATCCGGAAAAGCCCCGCTCCAAGTAGAAGACGTTTCGTCCAATACAGCCACTTGGGTTTAGACGCCTCAACCTGGATATTTTGGTCGGTCAAATAGAGGAAAGGAATTTTGTAGAGGTTACAAGCCAAAATCGCCGTCCACCACGTGGGATTCATCCAACTCATGAGGACGACCAAATCGGGCCGTTCCCGCTTGATCTCTCCCCAAATCCCTAAATTGATCAACCCCATCGGCCATTTCAAGTAGGAAGGATTAGGAGAGTAATTCTTCAAGAACTCCGATTCGTAACCAGATAGCACGTTTTCTTCTACGCCCCACTGGCTATCGGTGTTGAATTTTTTGGTCACGTCTCTGCCGGTGAGGGCTTCATCGGAGCAAAAATAGACCTTCAAATCGATCTGCGGATGCGCGTCCAACAGACGGTATAGCGGCGCTTGATAATAAAAACAGGTCGGCGCCACTATGGCCACTTTATATTTCATTTTCTCCACTTCTGTTACGGTCCAATCAGCCAATGAAATTTCCGACCCAGGTCTTGGATGAAGATCCGTTTCATATGCTGGCTCCGTTGTCTGCCAAGCCGCTCGGGTCCGGTACGCCCTCTCCCCTTTGACAGTTGATGAGTTGGCTCACGACCTGGCGCGTTGCAACGCAAAAGGCCTCGGATGAAAACCGTTCGCCGCGCTCCGCTAACTGATGAGCCAATTTGGACCGAAGGTCGGAGTTGGTCAGGACAGCGTTAATCTTGGTCACCCCGTCCTCGACACTATCGAAGGTCAAGTCTGGTGCATCAACGATTTCTACTTGGCCGCCGCCGTTGGGGACGAACATGACGCAACCGGAATTGACCATTTCGGCGATGGCGATTCCGAACGGTTCGTCGAGCGCTCCATGAATTCCATACCGGTAAGTTGCCATGAGGGGCAGGATTTGAGACCGGTCTAGAACTTCTCCCAGCGACAACCATGAACTGTTTTCGGCACAGATGCGGCGGACCATCTGGGAGTACTTGAGGTCGTCTTGGCGTCCGACTATCCGTAGGGTCACGTCGTTCCCCAATTCACGGACCCTTCTAATGACCTCAACCACCTTTTCGACCCGTTTTTCAGGGATAATCCGGGAGACACACAAGAAGCCGTTGGTCTTCTGTTCCCAAGGGGTTCGGCTTCGATTGTAATCGATGGGAGGGTAAACCACCTGGTAGTTGTAGATATCGAATACTTGCTCTATGACTTTCCCAGCCCAGACGGATGGCGCCAGAGTCGCGTTCTTTTTGGCTGAGGCTTCCGAATAGCCCGACCACCACTCGCACGCCCGCATGAACAGCCGTTTGAAACTCAGGAAGCCGTTGGAGGTCGAACCGTCGCGGCCCAGCACTTTGACCAGTGTGGACCCGGGGCCCAGCCCGACGTATTGGACTCCAGGCTTGCCAAAGTCCATGATCCCGCTAGGACAAATGAACAGGTCAAAGTCCTTTCCGGAGGATTTGCAGTAGCGCATTAACAAGTGGTCTTTGAGAATCGAAAACCTTCTGGTCCGGTTGAGACCCAGAGGCAACCCAAGGTGGTACATCGAAAACTCGTCCGGTTGGAGGGACGTGCCGCAGAACTGGTTCAGCTCGTCGATCTTGATCGGACTGTAGGAGAACAACGTCACCTCATGCTCTTTCTTTAACGCCTCGATAATCCAAGCGGTGACCGCTTCAGTCCCGCCGCCGGGGGCGAACGTCGGTTGGGCTATTGCCACACGGGCCAAGCTAGTCCCCCGAAGACGCTGCGGAGTAAGTAGCTAACTGCTGCGCCCTTGCGGAAAGCCACTGGATGTTGTAATAACGGGGATTTTCGAAATCGTCCAGGTTGTGAGTCTCCACGAATTGCAGCATGTCTTCGACGGAGTCACGCACACTGATCGACGGGGTAAACCCGAGAGTGGCGGTCAGCAGGGCGTTGGAGCAACGGTAGTCACGCAACAATTCCGGCGCCGGAGTGGTGACTAATTCAGTCTCTATGCCGCGGTTTTCCAAAATTTGAGCTACTTCCTCGGCTAACTCGCGAACCTGATAATTGCGGTAGACGACATTGAATATTTTCCCACCGACCAGGTTCACGGGAGCGTCGAGGCATAGTGCGAACGCTTTAGATGTATCCCTGATGTCAACCAACGGCCTCCATATATATCCACCGCCGTGTAGGTCTAGACGTTTGTTGGTCAGAGCGTTTTTCAGAAGCGTCTGCACCACAAGGTCGTATCGCATGCGGCGGCTTGGGCCGTAGATGGTCCCTTGTCTCAAGATTACCGGTTCAAGTCCTTGTGATGCCGCTTCCAAAAGTGCCTTTTCGGCGAACGCCTTCGAGCTGGCGTAGGCGCCGATGGGGCTCACCTCCGTAGTCTCGTCGTATTCTTGGTTTCCCGGAAGACCGTCGTAAATCGAGCATGTTGATCCGAAAACAATGCGGCGGATGCCGTGGTCAAGGCAGTTCTGAGCCAAGGCTTTGGTAGCCAAGGCATTCATTTCCCAGTTGGCCGCGGGAGCAAAATTTGCGGTCGGGTCGTTGGAGAGTCCGGCCAGATGGATCACTGCGTCCACGCCGTCCAATACGGAAGCGGGCAGGTCTCGAACGTCGCCTTCAATGATCTCGACCGAGTCCCCCAGCCAGTCGATGGACTCACCTCCCCAATACAGTCTGTCGACCACACGGACAGACTTTCCTTGGTCAACCAGCTGAGGTACTAATACCGAACCGATATAGCCGGCTCCTCCGGTAACGAGAATGCGTTCAGACATTTAAATCTCCCTGCTGTCGCGGTCAGAGCGCGATTCTTGCTCGGCCGCGGGAGCCGGATCCACGACCCCTTCCCGCTCCACCGCTGATAAAATCAAGGCGATCTCCAACGCCAGGCCGGTGCCGAACGTCGGAGGCAATTTATCCGGCTCTCGAATTCCCGTAACGAACTCTTCCACGACCCTAGTCAGCGGTAATGCCGGATCCACCGGTATCGGTTGACCCTTGTCCGGCGAGACGGCCTGACTACCCGTGTTCCGTACACCGTCGCTGGTATAACAGACCAACTTGTTCTCGGCCAAGTCGTCGAATACCAGAGTGTGGCACTGGAATTCTACCGCGAAGCAACGCCGCTTGACGGTCATAGCGTTACCAACCGTCACGGTCGCGAGCACCTGTCCTGGGAACTCCATTTGAAACGACCACACCTCGCCCCGCCCTCCATCGACTGCCAAGGACGACTTCTCCAAAAAACGGACACCGGCTGGAGTACCACCCATAAAATTCAGACTCAGGGCGACGTCATGGGGACCGTAGTCCCAAAGCGGGCGGACGTCATGGTAGGGCGCCCGCCATTGGCCGCCGGTTGACCGGATGCCGACCACTGGACCCAACCTGGCGGCCGACTGTTTCAGCTGACGATAGGCTGGATGAAACAGTTGGTTGTGGTCTACGAGAACGGGGACACTCGACGAGGAGACTAATCGGTCCAGTTCGATCGTCTCATCAAGGCTTGGGGCCAACGGCTTCTCCACCAATACCGGCAGTCCCGCTTTGACCAGAGCGGTAACGATGACTGCATGTGAGGATGGTGGAGTAGCGACGACCACTCCATCCAAATCGCCAGCCGCGAGCAAGGTCATCCAGTCGTCGGAAACGCGGCAATCCGCAGACACCAAATTCTTGCTTTGGGGATTGGTGCTGCATAGGTGCCCGATAGACACGGCTTCCATGGTTTCGATGGTTCGGATGTAAGCGCGACCCCAGTTTCCGGCACCGATCAACCCCAGATAGACTTTCGGCAAATCCACGACGAGCGTCTAGCAGATCCTCAGTGTCGGCAGCGGCACGATGAATTTGCCGCCAGCTTCAGCAAACGCCCTGTGTCGTTCCATGATTGAGTCCGCGAAGTTCCAGGCCAATACCAAAAGATAGTCCGGCCGGCGGTTATAAATCTCGTCGGCCGACACGATGGGTATGTGAAGTCCTGGAGTAAATAACCCCTGCTTAAGCGGACTATCGTCCGCAATAAAGTCCAACAGTTCGGCGTTAAGTCCGAAGTGGTACATCAATGTGGTGGTCTTTGCGGGCGCACCGTAGCCGGCTACGCGCTGACCTGCTGATTGAATTGAGGTTAACAGTTCAGTGAGTTGCTGCCGCTCTCGGTCGATTCGCTGTCCGAAATCTTTAAAAATTGCCTCCACACCGGTGGAAAGGTGTTTCTCTTCCTCCTGAATCAGCTGCCCAACCGAAGCTTTTTGAGACCAGGGCCCGTCCGCCAACTGAACCATGCACCGGAGGGAGCCGCCTTGATGGCTGACCCGCTGGGAGTCAACCAGTTGCATACCGTTGTTGGCGAAGAATCCAGTCAGAGGCGCCACGGTGTGGTAGGACAGGTGCTCGTGATAGATCGTATCGAATAGAACTTTGTTGTAGACGTCCAGCCAGTACGAAACTTCAAACGCAAAAATCCCGTCGTGAGTGAGTAAATGTCGAACGCCTTCGACCACTGATTGCAGGTCGTTAGCGTGGGCGAATACGTGGTTGGCGATCATTAGCTTGGCTGGACCGTGGGTCTCTCTCATCTCCTGGGCCAAGTCGGGCGTGAAGAACCTGGCTATGGTGGGAATTCCGGATGCTTTCGCCGCTTCTGCGAGGTTCAGGGCAGGGTCGACCCCCAATACCCGGAGACCTTGGTCGACGAAATGACGCAGCAGTGTCCCATCGTTGCTGCCGATTTCCACCACCAGATCCCCCTCCCTTAAACCGTAGTCCCTGATCACGTTGCTGGCGTATCGCTTCAAGTAATCGACGTACACTGGCGAAGTGCCCGATACATAGGCATAGTTTCGGAACAGAACCTCCGGGTTCACTACATCGAGCAGTTGGAGGTGTCGGCATTCACGACAAATGAATACGTCCAAGGGATAGCGGTCCTCCGCCGTGTCCACTTGTTCGGCGGTGACCAGCGAGTTGGCCAGAGGAGTTGGCTCCAGGGCAAGTACCAAGTCAAGGACTGTGCTCGAGCACAAGCGGCAGTATTCGTTGCGTTGGATTACCGGAGTTTCACGAATCATATATTAAACACCATCGATGGGTAGTTCGACCCGTACCACATCAGCTTCATAAGCAGCTTGGTCTCGGGGGGTTCCAGACAAAGTCACACACAGCGTATCGTCTGGGAAGTCTGTCCGGTGTACCACCAAGGCCGGTGTGTAAATCATCTGCCCCGGCAGAACGGTCAGATGCACCGGAGGCTCCGTGCTACCGGTTAGGCGATAGTAATATTCCATTCGTCCGTGAATGACGTAAAGGTAATGCCAATCGGTCAGGTGGTAGTGGTTAGCCCGCACCGATCCGGCAACCGATTGGATCATGAGCGCGCTGCGCATGGGGTCATCATCCAGTAGAGGCTGGATAACACCTCTAGCATCCGTGAACGGACTTGGCAATTCCACCAACGGGCGGTGGTTTTTGGCATCTTCTTGTCGGTTTTGTGTCATCCGTTTCTTCCCGTTTAATTATTTATTGTTGCGGTCGCCGACCCGGTCCACGATTTCGGCGGATATGCTTACATTCAAAGTCTGGAACCCCAGCGACTCGAAGGTCCGATTACTGCCCCCCGGCTTCCATTTCGGCGTACCGGTCTAAGAAGCGAACCAAATATAAGCAGTCCCAGCCCCAGGTAAGCGCGACCGAATAGTGGGTACTTCCGGACTGTTTGGACGTAGTAACCGAATGACTGCTTGAGGACGTTTTGTCGGTGGTAGCGGCGGGCGGCGACGTAATAGCTCCTCGCATACAGGCGGCGGATAACCCGCCGCTGGTAGGTGCGCCCCGATTTTTTGAAACTGGCGCATTGTTGGTCTATGAGCGCCAACCCGTTCCGAAGGTGCACCTCCACGTTGCCCGAGGCATTGTCCGAGTGCAGGGTGGACTCTCCCAAGACGTCTGATATGAACCGAAACTCACATATTTTTGCCAGCTCCAGCCAGAGCCCGTAGTCTTCAACCGTGATCAGGTTAGGGTCCTCGGAGAACATCCCTGCTTCATCCAACCGATGTCGGACGACCGCCGAAGCCGACGTAGCCGGACCGTTAAAGGAAAAGAGCAGGTGGTCGTACAGGCTGCCTCGGTAGTTTCGACCCGGCCCGAATCTGGTTCGGGCAACTTCTTGGCCTTCTCGAACCAAAGCCAGGTTGTGGCAGACCAGTCCCAGACTGGGCTCTTCCTCAAACGTCTGAGCTACCCGCTCTAGCTTGGTTTCACGCCACCGATCGTCGGAGTCTAGGAAGGCTACAAACCTTCCGCGAGACTCTTTGATGCCGGCGTTGCGGCTGGCGCCGATTACACCCTCGTTTCTGAAATTGATGGCCCGGACCCTTGGATCGTCCATATCCCGGACCACGTCCAGTGTGTGGTCCGAAGAGTAGTTGTTAACAACAATAACTTCGAAGTCTCGGAATGTCTGATCCAACACCGACTGCAACGCTACTCTCAGGTATTCAGCGTGGTTGTACGTGGGGATTACCACTGTGAAAGTAGGTGCCAATCTCAGTTTCCCATGGCCTTTTCAGCGACCAATTGCTCGCAGACTTGGAAAGTGCCCCTGATCTCATCTGCGATGTCGCCTTGCAAGGTAAAGCCGGTGCCCTTGAGTTTGTCTATGCTGAAAATGACCGGAGCGCCCGGTTGTGAGTTGGCGCTGGCGGCAAATACTGGTATTTCCTGGCAGTAGCACGACTGGTACTCTGCTCTAACTCTGTCTGCTACTTCCTTGATCGACATCGAGCAGTCGCCACCCAGGTTGAACAGGCCGTCTCCCCAATCTTCGGAGGGTAAATCCAAGAAATGACGGACTCCTCGCGCTACGTCTCGCAGGGGGATGAAATCGCGGTGTTGAGTACCGCCGGACCGCAATCGGATTTCACCTTTTTCGACGGCCTGTAAACAAAGGTCGTTAAAGACTAAGATCCAGCGGTTTACCCCTGGGTCTGCGGGATAGCCGTACCCGTTCGAAAGCCGAACTATAAGGGTGTCCATACCATGGCTGTGCCGGTACCAATTAACGTAGTCTTCGGCCAAATGATGGGTAATGGCGTAGGGATGGATTGGCCGGGTAGGGGTCTCCTCGGTTATAGGTTGCTTGGCCGTCGGCCCGTAAACGTGAAACGTAGAAAAATAGATGAATTTGCCG
>CAZYBD010000181.1:0-9549 GCA_964645515.1 uncultured Dehalococcoidia bacterium
AGGGCGTAACCGCAATATTGCAGAAGCAAATGTACACTAACCTTCCCTGCCGACAGGTCATCAGCATGAACACCGATCACTCCCCGTTCATGTCCGCGCCGGAGGAGTTGACCCAGCACCTGCTTGCCGTAAAGTAACTCCCCTTATACTCAACAAAAACTAGCCAAAGAAAAATGGCCGCCCCGCGTTTGGCGGGGCGGCCATTTTTCTTTGGCTAGTTAAGATGTGTGCCCTTAGAGTTGGCGTAACTTGGGATCGAGCTTGTCTCTCAGCCAGTCTCCCAACAGGTTGAACCCGAACACTGTCAACAGTATGCAAAGTCCCGGCCACAGCGCCACCCACCAGGCCCGAACAATAAGCTCCCGACCGTCGGCCACCATCAGTCCCCAGGCAGGCGTCGGGCGGCTGAGTCCAACACCCAAGAAGCTGAGACCGGCCTCCAGAAGAATTACGAACCCTACCTGCAAGGTTGCCAACACTATTACGGTGTTCGTGATGTTCGGCAAGAGGTGCTTGATTATGATCCGGGTGGCACCCGCCCCAGACACTCGGGCACGAGAAATATAGTCCGACTGGCGGAGCGCAAGGGTATCACCCCTAACTTGTCGACAATAAATAGACCACAGCAATGCGCCGACAACGAGGATCACGGTAGTAAAACTCGGCGAAAGCGCTGTCGCCAGAGCCAACGCCAGAAGCACAGGCGGTATCGAGAGCGAAGTATCCACCAATCGCTGAATGGCAGCGTCGATAATACCGCCGTAGTATCCGGAGATAAGGCCCAAAGTGACCCCAATGCTGCCAGCGATACCGATACCAATCAAAGAGATTATGATTGAAACGCGGGAACCGTGGAGCACACGACTCAGTACGTCTCGCCCGGCCTTGTCAGTGCCCAGAACGTGGTCCCAAGTTCCGCCGGCGAAAACGGGCGGTTGCAACCTACCGCGAATACCACCAGGAGATTCCAACGGGTCGTGCGGGGAGATAACGGGCGCGAATATGGCTGGGATCACCAGGACGATCAGCAACAACAGCGTGGGGAATTTGGGCATCTGCCGCGTCGCCCTCAACACTGTAGCCGCTGTTGAGCCGGTCCTGGCCAATCCGGTTGTAATGCCGGTTGAAACTGGTGATTGAAGTGCCATCTTAGGAGTTACTCGATCCTTTGCTGTTGCCGGCAATTCTAGTCGTAACGAATCCGGGGGTCTAGGTACGCGTAAAGCACGTCGACCAGGAAACTAGACAGTATAAAGAGTGACGAGAACACCAGAACTAGAGCCTGTATAAGTTCAAAGTCCCTAGAAAGCACTGACTGGAACGCCAACAGGCCAGTGCCCGGCCAAGAGAACACAGTCTCTGTAGTGACCGACCCGGTCAACGTTATAGCAGCGATGACCCCAAAATAGGTTAGAGGCGTGAGACCGGCGTTGCGAAGGCAGTGTTTCCAGATAACTTTCGTTTCGGAGATCCCCTTGATACGAGCGAGTTTGACGTACTCACTGTCCAAGGTCTCCAGCATAGACGAGCGTACTAGCCTGGTGATCGCCGCAATTTGAAACGATCCCAGTGTGACTGCTGGCATGATAACGTGCTTCCAGCTTCCTTGGCCGCTAGTCGGCAGCCATCCTAACTGGACGGCAAACAAATACATCATCATGAGACCCAACCAGAAGTTAGGTACGGATTGCCCTAGTAGTGCCAAAATTTTAGATGACGAGTCAAAGATGGAATCTCTTTTGACAGCGCTCACGACACCCAGAGGTATACCGATAATGACGGCTAGAAGCAAAGAAACGCCGGCCAGATAGAGAGTCGCCGGAAGGCGTTTGAACACGATTCCTGCGGCACCATGTTCCGGGTACTTCAGCGACTCGCCCAAGTCCCCTTGGAAAGCCTTTCCTAGGAAAAGGCCGTATTGCTGAACGATGGGCTTGTCCAACCCCCACCGTTCCCTGGCCTCTGCCCGATCGGCTTCCCTGGCGTCGAGTCCCAAGAAGATACTGGCAGGGTCTCCGGTACCCCGGCTGATTCCGAAGACGATGACTGTGACGAGCCATAGGGCGAGAACGCCCTGTAGGAATCTTATGATTATGTAACGTTGCATTTCACGGTACCGGAAGCTGCCGCTGAGATTCTAAAAATATTTCGATTCAGCTGGGACCGGCCCAAGTCGTCCGACAGAGTTTACTGCGCTGACGCCTTCGCGTCCACCTGCTTTGCCGGGTTCCACGGCCACGGTCTTTAGTCCACAAACCTGCGGGAACCGGCAAAGCCGCCGGTTCCCGCTACATTGCAATCAGATGCCATTCCGAGCTCTAAGATATGAGCCTCGGTTTAGTCACACCGATCGGTACCCACCGGGCAGGCCCTGATGTTATGGACGTGGGTCGGGTGAGCCGATCCAACGCCGGGGTACTGCCAGGACGAGATGTACTCTGGGTTGACCACCATATCGAACGTAATTTGGAACATGGGCGCGTGGGTGTAGTTATCGAACATGAAGTCGCCAGCATTCCTGGCGCAATCTTCTCTAACTTGTGCGTCCACCGAGTCCCTGATACAGAAGTACTGCTGGTTAAGATAGTCGTCGTCGAACCCTTGGAAGAACCCATCCTCGCCACCAATGAAGAAGATGCGTAGACCTTCTTGAGTCGTCCGAATGGGCGTGTTCCTGGTTAGCGAGAAAAAGCCGTGGGTCTCATTAGCGGTCCAGGAATTGAGCCAGGTGCCAATCTCCATGTCCTGGATCTCGGTATTTATGCCTATCTCCTCCCACATGGCGGAGAGGGTCTCGATGACCAACGGAATCTCTGCGTTCCCTGGGATCACCGTTGACTGCATCTTAATTGAAATGTCCCCGGGGCCGTAGCCAGCGGCAGCCAGCAATTCGACGGCGAGGTCTGGGTCGTACCCGTATTTAGCCTCAAACTCGTCTACCCACCGGGGGTTCCAGCCCTCAGTAAACGGAGCAAACGCCGGCACGACTACCGGGGTTGCTTCGCCACCGAAGACCGCATCCATTATGGCCTCGCGATCGATAGCGCGGTTCATTGCTTCCCGAACCCTTATATCGTTCCACGGCAACGGGCCTTGGTATCTCAGATTTTTCCCATCGCCAAACTCCGGGGAGCTCATCCATTGGCCGCCGAAGAGACCGAAGCTCTGGTTATTTTCGTTGTTGGAGGAAAGGACCTTCATGCCCCTACCCAAGGCATCTGGATACACATCCCTGGATAGGTCGGACCCTTGTACTTCGCCCGCGAGAAGGAGCGACAGCCGGGTGAATTGCTCCGTAGCCCAGCCCCATTCCAGCTCTTGGAAGTCCGGGTTCTCTCCGGCCCAGTGATCACCGGGGGCCTTTTCGTACCAAATGCTGGAACCGAGGTCGCGCCCACCGTACTGGTAGGAACCGGTGCCCGCAGGCATTTCGTCATAAGCAGTGTCAGACCCGCCTGCCGCATCCCACTGAGCTTTGCTCTGGATGACAAAGTCTCCAGCCAAGCGAGAGAAGAGACGGGCTCCGTCCACCATGGCCGGATCGAAATTGAACTCTATGTTGTAGTCATCGATAATCTTGTATCCACCCGACTCCCACAGGGATTTGAAGTTGCCCATGGCGTCTTCCCGGGTGATAAGGTCGAAAGTGTGCCCAACGTCGGCCGATGTGAACTCACCATGGCCGAAGTGCCAAGGAATACCTTCTTCTAACTGAAAGGTCCAAGTCTTGAACCCGTTGGAGACTTCCCAGCTCTTGGCGAGGGCTGGTACCGGCTCGGAGCTAACTGGATCGTTCTCTATCAGAGTCTCACCGTATGGGTCGTGCTGCAGCAGGATGGACCAGGCAGCCGACCAAATGCGGTTGTTCTCAGTCAGAGGCGGGGGGTTAGCCATGCTGACCCGAGTGATCTTCGCCACAGCGGGCGGCGTAGTCGCGGTCGGGGCCACAGTGGCCACGGGCCGAGGTGTCGGTGTCTCGAGGGGCCGTGCCGCCGGCGCCTTGGTCGTCGGCGTCGGTTGTGCCGCTGCGGCAGGAACAGCAGTTGCAGCTGGCGCTGCCGCCTTCTCAGGGGCGGCCGATCTGGGTGTCGCCGTCGGATCACTACCGCAAGCCACGATAATAGCTGCGATACCGACGATCAACCACAGAGGGTTAAATAACCACCGTTTTATGCCGTTGGCTCTTTTCATTGACTCCGTCCTCTCTACGGTTACTAGGATAATTTTGTGGCTCGCGCTGGCACCGACCGGGTATCTAGTCGCATTTGACCGCGGATCAAGTCGCATTTGACCACAAAAAGTGGGCGCATTCTAGATTAGACCGACTATCATGTCAAGCGTAATGAGGGCGTTATCTTAAATTGATCAAATTCATCCAGTTCATCCTAGGTGAGCGGCGGCACAGCGGGGTCGCGGTCCGACAGCACGGAGGCAGCTACTCCAACGGTCTTGGCGAGGCCTCTGTAAAATGCTAGGTTGTACGCAGGCAGGGTAGTCTGTGGCAACGTTCCCCGTTATTTTCAATCCCACAAGGAGTTAATCGATGGCTAGTGCAACTATACCCGACTGGGTAACCTATCCAGAAGACCAATGGACGTCGATATCGCCCGAAGAAGCGGGACTTAACAAAGTCCATTGGAATCGGTTTCTCGAAAGCTCCAATGCCCGAGGCGGGCCGGAGAACTGCTTTAACGAGGGAAAGCCGAAATGGGGAGCAGTATTCACACGAGGTGGCTACCTGGTCCATTCCTGGGGAGACCCTTCATTCAAGACTCAGACCGCATCGGTGGGGAAGGCGTTCACCTGGACGGCATTGGGACTGGCTGTGGAAGACGGGTTGTTGGACCCAGATGATTTAATCAACAAGACATGGACAGGAGAGGGTCAACTCTCTCATCCCCACAAATATCTAGACCAGGGTCATCACCAGACGCTGACCTGGAAGCATCTGATAGGAGACCAGGATATCTACGGCCACCTAGGGGGCTTCCCGGTTACAAACGGCTATTTCTGGCGCAACGCCTCACCGGTGGAACAACAGAACGCGGCCGAAGTAAATTTGTTTGGCTCCGCTGGAGTGCCCGGTTGGGCAAACTGGACCGGAGACCCGTACTATGACAACTATGCGCATGCAACGCCCGGGAGCATGCGTACCTACAGCAGCGGGGGAATATGGCGGCTGTCCCAGGCCCTGACCCACCTATGGGGCAGGGATCTGAAAAAGGTCATTGATCAAAGACTCATGGGCCCAATGGGGGTCCCGGCAGACCGGTGGGACTGGACACCAGGTAAAGAAGTATTCGATTCGAAAGATTGGTACCCGCATATGCCAGGGTACGGCGATTTCATCGATCCGCCATATGAAATCACCGGCCACGTTGTCCGCGGCGGCCCCGGATGGATCGTTATTGATGCTCTGGATCTTGCCCGCTTTGGCCACCTGATCGCCACTGGCGGCATTTGGAACGGACAACGCCTGATCGGCTCAGAGTGGCTGCGAGGGCACCATGGGGGCGACAGCAACCAGGTAAGCGGGGAGAACGCACAGTTTACGGCCTTGGCCAGGGTGGCTACATTGGGGGTCGAACACCCCTTGCCGGAAGAAGTTTTTTCCGGGCCGATCAAGTTGAAGGGTTAATGGCTCTGTTTAATGATCCTTAAGATCAGCGCATCGCCCGAGATTCCGCCGTGATAATTGTTGGATTGGTCGGTTATGGTTATACTGGCTGCGGCCATTTGCCCAGTAGGAATAGGGAGAAGAGACATGGTTTCACCAGAAGCAACCAAGGCAATCAACATGTTCAGGGAAGCCAAGGCCGAAGCCCAGTCCTTGGCCACGGTTGACGAATTTCGGGTCTGGTACGAGGGTTTCACAGCCCAGTTCCACCCGGTTGAAGGGACCGTGGTCGAACAGGTGGGCGCGGGCGGGGTAGCAGCCGAATGGGTATATGTTCCCTCCGCATCGGAAGAAAAGGTAATCATATACCTGCACGGCGGCGGCTATATGATCGGTTCCACCCGGACCCACAGGGTACCGATGTCATACCTGTCCCAGGCGTCGGGGGCTCGAGTACTGGTGTTGAATTTCCGTTTGGCCCCGGAGCACCCGTTCCCGGCGGCTGTGGATTTTTCGATTGCTGCCTATCGTTGGGTACTGTCCCATGGCATATCCCCCGTAAACGTCGCCATCGGTGGCTACTCGGCCGGTGGTGGGCTCACGCTGGCCACCTTGGTCGCACTGCGCTACATGGGCGACCAACTACCGGCGGCCGGCATATCACATTCCGGCTGGACCGATCTGGCCAACACCGGAGAAACCTTCGTTACCAAAGCTGAAGAAGACCCCATTATTGACCGAGACATGGTGGAAAATATGGCGGAAACCTACCTCGGCTCCCTAAGCCGGACAACTCCGTTGGCATCGCCGTATTATGCGGACCTGAGCGGACTTCCGCCGCTGCTAATGCAGGTCGGCGGTGCCGAAGTACTACTCGACGATTCCCTCCGCACTGCAGAACGAGCCAAGAACGCCGGAGTGGATGTGACCTTGAAGGTTTGGGACGGCATGCCGCACGTCTGGCAGGTCTTCGCCAATTTCCTCCCGGAAGCCCAGCAGTCCATCGAAGAATGTGGAGACTTTTTCAGGAAGCACACGGGCTAAATTCCAGACCCACACCGAACACAAATCACGAACCAAAGCCTTTTATTAAATCCGGGACGGTTCGATAACCGTATGGGAAGTGAACCTATGGCTGAATATGATCTGGTGATCCGCGGCGGCACTATTGTCGATGGTACAGGGGTCCCTCGCTTCAAGGGTGATCTGGCCATCAAAGACGGACGAGTCGCCAAAATTAGCGGCAATATAAACTCGGGTGGCGCCAAGGAAATCGACGCCAGTGGTTGCATTGTCGCCCCTGGCGCGGTCGATCTTCACACCCACTACGACGCCCAACTCAACTGGGACCCCTACGCCTCATTGTCTGGGTGGTTCGGCGTGACGTCGCTCACTATTGGGGAATGCGGGTTCGGCTTTGCCCCGACCCGCCCTGAAGACCGAGACCTCAATATGCGGATGATGAACCGCATCGAGGCCATACCACTGGGTTCTATGGAAAAGGGGCTCCGCTGGGACTGGGAGACATTCCCTCAATACCTGGATAGCCTGGAACGCCAGGGCTTGGGCGTAAATGTGGGGGCAATGTTTCCGTTCTCTCCGTTGAGAGGCTACGTGATGGGAATGTTGGAGTCCCGGGAACGGACTTCGGTGACCGAAGCAGAACTACAACAAATGACGAAGATTTTCGACGAGGCCATGAGAGCCGGAGCCTTCGGCTTCTCTTTCAACAAGAACATGGAAGACCGCCCGGAGGACGGCACGTTTTTGCCCAGCCACGTGGCTTCAGACAGGGAATTCCGGGCGATGGCCGAGGTAATGGCTAATCATGGAGTCGGGCACATTGGTTTAACCCTAGGTGTCGGCCTAACCCGGGAAGAACGATCCTCTGTGCGAGGTCTCACTGAGGATCTGATCAAGATCAGCGGAAGGCCGTTCAGTCTCTTGGACATAGAGGGAGCAGAAGCAACGGAATGGATCGAATCCTGCCGACAACAGGGGTTGCCTTTGTTACGGCAAGAGATTTGCACGCCTGTCGGTATCCAGTTCAAGCTCTCGGAGTTCAACCTATTCGACTACATGCCAAACTGGGTGCAGCCCTTCGTAGGGACAGCCGCGGAACGGATCGAGAAGCTGTCGGACCCGACGATCCGTGAGGTCATGAAAAAAGACATACAGGACTGGCCAAACTTTAGGACCGATTGGGACGGTGTTCAGGCGATCGAAGTAGCCAACGACCGGAACCTTCAATACGAAGGGATTCCCATCAGCGATTTGGCCGCAATCCAGGGCAAACACCCGTTGGACACTTTCTTGGACTTGGCCATTGACGAAGGACTGGAGACCGAATTCTGGATCGCTCCTGCGGATACCACCATGATGAGCGGTTCAGCAGACGGCCCTAGCGCATCGATCGAAGACCAGTTGACAGACCCGTACGCCCACATATCGGTATCCGACGGAGGGGCGCATACACGCTTTACGGTTCTTTCATCGTGGCCGGTGTACTGGCTGTCCCACTGGATTCGAGACAAGGGGCTAATGAGCCTGGAGGAAGGTCACAAGAAAATTAGTGCATTGCCGGCGTGGCTAACCGACTTCAAGGACCGCGGAACCCTGCGCGTGGGCAACTGGGCCGATATCATGATCTACAACCAAGACGAGCTCG
The DNA here is from genome assembly GCA_964645515.1 of uncultured Dehalococcoidia bacterium. Taxonomy (GTDB): domain Bacteria; phylum Chloroflexota; class Dehalococcoidia; order Lucifugimonadales; family UBA3495; genus VXOI01. The sequence goes on from CAZYBD010000181.1 coordinate 8,286, forward strand.
GCATGTTGTACGACAAGTCGATATTTGACACCGACTTCCCTGGAGGAGAGCGGCGGCTGATACAGAAGCCTACCGGGATGCGGTTCATCATAGTGAACGGAACAGTGACATTCCAAAACAATGAATGTACCGGAGCACTGCCCGGCAAGTTGCTCCGCAGCTACGACATGGTGGACTAGACCCAACAGCGTACGGCGAACCCGGCAAACAAAGAGAGATCTCCCGCTGTAGAGAGGTCTCTCTTTGCTCGGACAGACAATCTCAGTTGTCGTTGCAATACCACAGTAGATTGGCTCATTAGCCAAAAGCAAGAGGCCGCTCGAACGAGCGGCCTCTTTTGGTCTTCCAGTGGAATGCTTTGTTGGCTGCGACTACGAAACCATGTCGTAGCTACGGAGCAGTTTGCCGGGGAGCGCGCCAGTGCAATCGTTCCCTTCGAAAGTTACAGCTCCGTTTACGATGGTGTACCGGAGACCGGTAGGCTTTTGAATATGCCGGCGCTCTCCTCCAGGAAAGTCCGTAGCGAAGATCGGCCTTTCATAGAGCATCCCCAGCTCGTCCATGTTGTAGATCATGATATCGGCCCAGGTCCCAGGCCGTAGCGTCCCACGATCTTTAAAGTCAGCGAACCATGCCGGGTACTGACTCATCTTCACGTGGGCCTGCTCCAGTGTCATGAGCTCCCTGTCCCGGATCCAGTGGGAGAGGAAGTGAATAGGCCATTGGCTTGCTGTAAGATATCTCGTGTGAGCTCCACCATCGGACACCGAAATATGCGAGTGGGGATTGGAAATAGATTTTTCCGCGAGTGCGTCATCGCCGAACGCCACTACGTGACTGAACTCAGTCTCTAAGTTCTCGTCCAAAGCCAGGTCGAACATAGCGTCCACCGGATGCTTGTTCTCCATTTCGGATATCTGCGCGATGGTCATGCCTTCGTATTTGAAGTTGCGGTCGTTGGCCACCTGGAGCACTCTGAACTTGGTCCAGTCTGTCCGTTGGTCTACCATTCCGCGTTGAGATTGCCCTGCGCTGCCCCTCTCGGTATCTGCTTTCATGGCCTCTATGACCCCGGGTTGGCGCAGCTTGGCAGCTCGTTCTTCGGGGGTCCCTACCAACGGATCTATCCAAGCGGGCATGTAGTCGAACAAATTGTACTCACCGAAGGAAAACTCCGCTTCGACTTCCATGCAAACTTCCTGTAGGACAATGGGCAGGCCCTCTTCCTGGGTTGCATCGAACCATTCACTGTTGGCAGCATTTC
>CAZYBD010000182.1:0-16058 GCA_964645515.1 uncultured Dehalococcoidia bacterium
GTGGATTCTAGAGAGCCCGGCCAGAGTCACCGGAGAGCTGGACGTTCTGTTGGGGGTATTGGCTGGTCGATTCTGCCGATTGTGGGTCTGGCCGGCTCCTTGACATTCGGGACAGCGGATGTTGGTGCCGTCGTTGCCGCGCACAATTCGGCCTGAGCCGCCGCACATGCTGCAATTGAACAGGTCAGGGACGGGTCCGCCGTCGTTCTCCGACATGAGTTGTATGTCAGGAAGCCTGGGTGGCCGCGCGGCCCAGGTCAGTGGCGGCGTAGCGTCCGGCCCGGCCCGGAATCCTCTCCAGCCAACCGAACTTAGCCCTAGCGGCGTTGCGCAGGGTTTGGGTGAAGTTGCCTGGACGTCGCCAACCCGCCAGGTCGAATAGGATCTCTAAGTCCCAGGATGTTACGCCATCGGCCCCGAAATAACGGGCGGCTCCTTCGGCGGCTACCACTACCCGGCGCATGTCCCCCAACGGGTTGGATGCTTTACAGAACACAGTAAAGTCTCTTCCGACTTGCGCGGGATGGTCTTCTACTCGTAACGAGGCTATCGCATCCGCCGGAGGGTCTGCCGAGGCGGATCGGCTACTGTGGTTGGGGTTTGTGTCCGGCGCGCGGCGGGTACGGGTGCTGGAGGGGATCGTTAGGACGTGGTCGTTGGGCGCACCGGTCTCCACTCCATCGGAGACTACAGCGGTTACATTGATACCCTTTTTCGCCGATCCGTTCTGCTCCGAGTCGTTGCTGTCGGTGGACGGTTGCATCAGGTCTCTGGGCAGGTCTCGTAAAGCCATGCCCACCACCTCGTGCAGGACTTCTGACTCTTCCGTCTCCAACGTGATTTGGGTATTGTTGGGAAGGGAAATTGATACCTTGACCATTTTCTACACGCCAGATGTTTCCGAATGCACCGCCACCCACAAATAACGGTATATGCTACGGAAGCGTATTAGTCAAGGCCGCGAATTTAGGTATAAGTGTATGACAGGCCCTCTAGCCGGTAGCTGTTAAACTTCAAGCGACTAGAACTCAGAATTTCGGGCTCCGGACATGGAGTTTATCGAATGCATAGGGCCCACGGCCCAGGTTGAAAGCAAATAGCTAGCAGCTAAAGGGTCTGCTTCAAGCGTATGGCCAGGGAGCGGGTCATGCCTGGGACAGCAGCTATATCTTCCAAGGCTGCGTCCTTGATGCCCTTTAACGAACCGAACCGGCGTATCAGCAACCTTTTGCGCTTGGGGCCGATACCGGTGACCAGGTCTATCGGCGAGGTCAGGCTCCTCTTGCTACGTAGATTGCGGTGGTAGGTGATGGCGAAGCGATGGGCTTCATCTCTTATTCGTTGCACTAGGTATAGGGCTTGGGAAGCCCGAGGCAGTATAATGGGTTCGGGTGTTTGAGGCACGTACAACCACTCGTTCTCCTTGGCCAAAGATGCCAATGGGATGTCGTCCAGACCCAACTCGAGGAAGACCCCCAAGGCCGCCGATAGTTGCCCTTTACCGCCGTCGATCAAGACTAGGTCTGGTATGACACCCCAACCGTCCATTGAGTTGGAGTCATCTGGGTCGTTTTTTCGCTCGGCCGCTCGGGCTAGGGACAAACGCTTGAACCGCCGCCGCAGCACTTCGCGCATGCTTTCGTAGTCGTCCACACCATCCACTGTTTTGACTTTAAACCGGCGGTAGAGGGCTGGTTTGGCCTTGCCGTCTTCGAACACCACCATGCTGCCCACAGAGTTGCTGCCCTGTATGTGGGAGATGTCGTAGCATTCCGCGCGGCGTAACGGCACCGGCAGGCTCAGCTCTTCCTCCAATTCCTGTATGGCCCGTTGGATGATGTCTGGGTTGTCCAGCCATTTGATGCGGTGCTGGTCCAAGCCCTGACGGGCGTTGTCGGCCACCGTCTCCACCAGCTGTTTGTGGACCCCACGTTGTGGACAGATGATACGTACCGCACCACGCCTGGCATCTCGGAGCCATTGGGTGATCAGCTCTTCGTCCTCCAGCGAGTGTTGGATTACTACTCTGGGTGGGATAACCAACGCAGATTCGTAAAATTGCTTAACAAACTGGCTGATGATTAGGCTCGGCGCATCGTCTTGGGTGCCTTCCATAAAGAAATGCTCGCGGCCGATGAGTTTGCCCTTGCGGATGAAAAAAACTTCCACCCAGGTCTCGTTGGTCCCTTGTGCCAGTGCAATTACGTCCTCGTCGCCGACGGGGTTGGCATCGACCTTGATTCGCCGCTCTTCAGCGACTTTTTCAACGGCCTTGATTCGGTCCCGCAATACTGCTGCCCGTTCGAACTCTAGGTTCTCGGCTGCTACTTCCATATTGGCGTTCAGGTCATCAGTAACTGTCTCCGTGTCGCCCTCCATGAACATGACAACCTGGTCAATTACTTTGGCGTAGTCTTCTTTGCTGGCGTACCCGGTACAGGGTGCCACGCAGCGGTTGATGTAATACTCCAAGCAGGGTCGGAGGTCGGTGCCGGTGATGGCCTTGGTGCACGACCTGTAGGGGAAGAGGCGTTTGACCAAATCCATGGACTTCCGGACGGTGTTAGCTGTGGCGAAGGGTCCAAAATAGCGAGCGCCGTCTTTCGCTACCCGCCGGGTGATATAGACCTTCGGGAAGTCCTCGTTGAGATCGATTTTCAGGTATGGATAGGTCTTGTCGTCTTTGAGACGGGCGTTATAGCGGGGTTTGTATCGCTTGATCAGGGTGTTTTCCAATATCAGGGCCTCCGCCTCCGAGTCCGTAACAATGTACTCGAAGTCGTGCAGGTGGCCCATCATACGACGGATCTTGGAGGGTTGGTTGGACGGGGAGCCAAAGTAGGTCCGGAGGCGGTTGCGTAGGCTACTGGCCTTGCCCACGTAGAGTATGGTGCCTCGGGGGTCCTTCATCATGTAGACGCCGGGACGTTCCGGGGTGGCCTTGAGTCTTTGCTCTACCAGAGGCAGTGGCATTTGTTCGTCTATGATCGCCTAGAGGACTATTCCCAGTACAATCAGGACTGCGATAATGGAAAAGGAAAAAGTGCCGATTCGCCGCAGTTCAGCCCCCACATAATTATAGGCGGCCGGGCGCTCGCCTCGGATGCGTCCCGTACCTTGGGGTGCGGAATCGAGGCGTGAAGATCGGTTGGCCGCGGTGGCCTTTGGCGCGGTGTACGGCCGATTTGGCCTGGAGGGTACCGGCTCCGGGGCAGCGACGCCGTCGACGTCAGTGGCACCGTTCTCTTGCCCTTCCGCGGTATCGCCGGCTCCATCCACGGCGCTGCCTATACGTGGTTCGTTGTCGACAACGGTGGTCGATGGGATTCCGCTGGGCCCCCGTTGACTCTTTTTGCGTTTTCGGGTCAGTTGCCCTTGCCGAGCCGCTGCCCGTCGAGCTTTCCCCGCCATGAGGGGCTACCTCCTGAGAGGGGTGCCTGGACTCCGGTAACCGATCCAAAAAGAAAAGGTCCAACCGCTTTGACTCGTGTCCCAGACACCATGATTTTATAACGTGATAGCAAAACTTAACTATAGCAGTTATCAATCGAAAAGGGCAGTCACCGCCGGCGCTACTGCTTTTAAGGTTGTAGCATCACACAATACGTGGCATGAGTAGGGGCAGGTTTTAAACCCGCCCCTATGATACAAGGTACCAATGGCCGATTGTTAACTGGTCTGACCTCTGATCGCTGTCTAGGCCCGGGGATGGCTCTTTTCGTATTCTTTTTGCATGTACCCGTTGGTGACGTGAGTGTATACCTGGGTAGTAGAAATGCTGGAGTGCCCCAAGAGTTCTTGGACGTGGCGCAGAGACGCGCCGTTCTGCAGCAGGTGCGTGGCGAAGCTGTGACGCAGGGTATGAGGGGTTATGCTCTGCTTGATCCCGGCTTTCTGGCCATAGGTCTTCAATATCGTCCACACCCACTGCCGAGTCAAGCGTTCGCCACGGTGGTTCACGAATAATGCCGGTTCGGAGCGTCGAGGTCCCAGCATGACTACGCGCGTCTCTTTAAAATACCGCTTCAGTTCGTCCAGCGCCTTGGGGTATAGGTGCACTATCCGCTCCTTTGATCCCTTGCCTATGCAACGGATATACGATTCGTCGGTGTTTACATCCTGCATGTTCAGCGAGACCAACTCTCCCACCCTAAGGCCAGTGGCGTAGAGCAACTCCATGATGACTGCATCGCGCTGTCCCTCGTTGGTACCCGACTCGTAAGCTACGTCTAGAAGGCTAGTGACTTCGCCCTCGCTCAGGTACTTGGGGATGGACCGGCCCACTCTTGGGGAGCCGAGAGATTCGGTGGGGTCTTCGCTGATGAAGCCGTTCTCAGACAGGAAGCCGAAGAAAGATTTTATCGATGCGACTTTTCTGGCGGTGGTGGCGTCACGGTAGCCCTTACGAACACGGAGATCCTCAATATATTTATTGAGGGTTTCGATATCCACCTGCGTCCAGGTGAATTCCATGTTGGAGTGGCCGTTGCGGTTAACTTGGAGGAAGTCCCAAAATTGCTGGAGGTCGTTGCGGTAAGCTTCGGAGGTGTTTCGGGAGAACCCTTTCTCGACGACGAGATGCTGAAGAAAAGAAGAAATAGTTTGATCCATTTTCCCGTATCCTTTCGCATAAAGCGTAACAAAGATGAGCAAGCATTTATGTAATGCCAACTCAATAATGCACATGATTCTAGCATAGGGCACTGGAAAGCTAGGGAGCGAACATAAACGAAAAAATGCAATTTTAGGGTACTAAATCACCATAGAGCGCGGAGATATCGCAGCGGAAAAGGGTAAATTGAAAACTCTGCGTGCACCTTGGTCTCTGTGGTGAGCTTAACCGGAGGATAAGACGACGGTACCGGTGGAGGAGAGCATGCCCCCGGTTCCGTTTACAATGGCCGTTTTGGCGTGTTGAGTGGGGTGCCGCTTGCTCTGTACCTGCCTCTCGCCGCACTCGCCCCTCAACTGCCGCACCGCCTCCACCAACAAGAAACTGCCATACATGCCGGGATGAGTGTAGGAAAGGCCGCCGCCGCTGGTGTTCAGGGGGAAGTCTCCGCCAGGGGCCGTCCTCTGTCCGGCGACAAAGTCGGGGGCTTCGCCCGGCCCGCAAAACCCTAGGCATTCAAGGGTCAACATTACTGTGTACGTGAAAGAGTCATAGATCATGGTGAGGTCCAGGTCGTCGTGACTGAGACCGGATCGCTCCAACGACTTCGGACCGGAGTCCCGTGCGGTCATCGAGGTTAGTGAGGGCATCTGGCTGATGATGCTGTGGTCGTGGGCCTCTGCCGCCCCCAGCACCCACACGGGCTGTTTGCGGCAACTTCGGGCCCTTTCGGCAGTGGTGACAATGATCGCCGCACCCGAGTCCGTAACCAGGCAGCAGTCCAAAAGATGAAACGGCCAAGAGACCCAACGAGAGTTATGGTAATCGTCGAAACCCATCGGAGTGTCATGCATCATGGCTTTGGGGTTGAGGTTAGCCCACTTTCGGGTTGAAACCGCGATTTCGGCCATCGCCTGTCGGGTCCGTTCTTCCCCGTATTCGTGCATATAACGGTTGCAGGCCATAGAGTAATTGACCGGCGGTCCTATTATGCCGTAGGGAGCTTCATATTGGGAGCCGGGAAGATTGGGATCTCTAGGCACCGACAGCCGGTTGGAACGCCCCGCCTGACCGTGGGTTATCAGCGCAACCTCGCAATACCCCGCTCTGATCGCGGCCGCCGCGTGGGCCACATGGACTACGAACGAGGAGCCGCCCACAGAGGTGCTGTCGGTGAACGCCGGCTGGATGCCCATATACTCCGCCGTGTCCAGGGTGGAAAAGCCGGCGGTCAACACGCCGTCCACATCGTTTTTGGAAAGCCCCGCATCTTCCAAAGCGTTATGCGCCGCTTCGGCGTGGTGCTGCAGCGAAGACTTGTCAGGCACGTTGCCCATTACATCCGATTCGGCAACTCCTACTATGGCAATGTCTCGGGATACGGGGTTTCTAGATGTCATGACGTCCCTCCAGAAGGAGCGGTTGCAGGCTCCGGCAGATGATACCGCACGGTCTGGAACTTCACAACATCAAGGAGTTTCCTACTTGTCTGAAGGCGTCTAATGGTAGAATATGAACGTATCCGCTAGCTAGAGGGAACGATGCCAAGCAATTTCTGGATGATGGTCAATAACGAAGAAAACTTCAGGATTACACAGAACCTGGGGTTCACCGTCATGCCACTGAAATCTCAGCACCGTCGCAAGGTCCAAAGGATTGCTGACGGGGATCGGATCTTGATGTACGTGTCCCACAAACGCAAGTTTGTGGCCACGGTCACCGCTACTTCTTCCTACTTTGAGAGTGATGACGCGGTCTGGGCGAAGGAGGGGACCACGGGATTTCCTTATCGGATCAATATAAAGCCTGAGATCGTGCTGGATGATGTCCAGTTCATGGACGCCAACATGCTTGCGCCCCGGTTGGACTACGTTAAGCGTTGGGCGCCGGAAGACTGGTATATGGCCTTCCAGGGTAACCTGCACTTGCTGCCGAAAAACGATTTCCTGCTCATAGAAGAGGAAATGAAGAAGCTCCGTTTCGGCAAGGAGTATAAGCCTGCCGCCGTTATTCCCAACCGGAACTCCTCCAGACGCAAACGGTCAGGTCCCCGCCGCTCCCAGTCCAACAACCAGAACGACAACCAGGGAGATCGTCGGACAGGGAGGGCTCCGGTCTCGGCCTCCCCTAGTAGCAGTTAAGGCGCCGCTCGTGCCGGTTCCCATGGGCCGGCCTTCGTCTGAATCGGTAGCTTAGGATGCGGGCGAGGCTCCGACCATATGCCTCATGCCGTGGCACCCGTCTCTGCCAGCGCCTCGCCAATCTCACTCAACACCCCATGGTCCACCTCTACCGCCTGGGCGTTTTCCAGCGCCTCCAACGCCTGAGGGGTGCCTATTCTGCCCAAGGCCCAAGCGGCGTGTCCTCGGACCACGTCGGAAGCTTCGCGCAGCGCCCGCGACAGTGCTGGCACCGCCTGCGCCTGCCCCAAGTTTCCCAGCGCCACACAGGCGTTTCGCTGCATTCCGCTGTGCTTTGCCCGCATTACTGAAGTCCCTTGAAACCTGTCTTTGAATTCCGGTTCCGTCATTTCCAATAACGCTATCAAGTCCAGCAATCCGACGGCTCCTGCGGTGCCGGTGACCAAGGCAGGTGCCAACTCAATCGGCGATGCGGGGCTATTGGCCTTGCGGTTCACAGGGCAGACGTCCTGGCAGATATCGCATCCGAAGACTAAGTTGCCGACCAGCGAGCGTAGGTCCGTGGGGATGCCTCCCCGGTTTTCGATGGTCAGATAGGAGATGCAGCGGGTATTGTCTACGACGTAGGGGGCGACGATGGCGCCAGTGGGGCAGGCGTCGATGCAGCGGACGCAGGCGCCGCAGGTCTTTTTCAGTGCGGTGTCGGCCTCCAGGTCTAAGTCCGTAATGATCTGACCCAGAAAAATCCACGAGCCATGACTTGACGTCAGAATATTGGTGCTTTTGCCGAACCAACCCAATCCGGCGCGAGCAGCAGCCGCCCGGTCTAGCATGGGACCGTCGTCCACGTACCAGCGGGCCGATATCGGGGTATGGAGGCGTCCTTCGACTCCTCGTACGAACTCTCGCATGCGCCTTTTCATGGCGCGGTGGTAGTCTTTAACCCAGGCATAACGGGCTAGTTTCCCTGCTCCTGGAGTTGCGTCCAGATCACCGTCCCATGTGTCTTCATGGTGGAGGTAGCTCAGCCCCAGGCAGATGATCGAACGAGCCCCGGATAGAAGTTCTCTAGGATTGGTGCCGCGCTTGACCCGGGCCTGAGTGAACCAAGGCAGTCCGTCCATCTGACCGTTAGAGATGCGCTCTAGGGCAGCTTCTCGATCGCAGTCGAATTCTTCGGCTCCGGTTACGCGGACCAAATCGAACCCGCATTCCCTGGCGTACTCAACGACTCGGCTTTTCAAATCTCCCATAGCGGTCTAATAGCAGCAGGCCGGGACTAAAGACCTTCGTCTTGAAAGCGTCCCTGGTACTCCTGGCTGCTGGGCCCTTCCATGCGGAAAAACACCAGTTGCATCAGCCGGGCGTTTCTTTGTAGTCGGTAGCCGAGAGGGTGGTGAACCACTAGAAGAACCTGAGATCGGCCGCGATAGCCGGCATCCCAGACTGCCGAATGGACCGAGACTGCACTGCGCAAAAGGCTGGATCTGGGGCGACCCAACGCCATGATGTCCGAAGGCAAATGCACGATTTCGTTGAAGGTGGCCAAGTAGGCTCCAGGTGCCAGCCCCAACCAACCGCCAGAGTCAGTCTTAATGGATTCGGCGGATGACAACGTACGATCGCCGTCGGCCGTCCCCAATGTCCCTGGCGTGGTGATGTGTGAGAGGTCGCCAAGGGTGAGGTCGAAGCCATTGGGCTGGAGTTGCTGCTCCAACGACAAGAAACCATCCAGCAAAGGAGGTGAAGCTTCGCCTCCCTTGACCAAGTTTAGGATGGCGTCGCGGCTCAGAGGGTTGCTTAGCATCTTACGATCCGACGATTAGGTCCGGACCAACGCCAACGCTGGTCCGGACCTATTATAGCTATCCCGGTAACCTGACTGTTCCAGACGGAGACGCCGCTTCGCCGCTCAGTCGTTCATGAAGTCTTGCATGTCCTGAGGCAGTGGTTTTTCCTCAGGAATTTCGGTGATAAGCGCCTCAGTGGTCAGCATCATCCCGGCGATACTGCCCGCGTTCTCCAGGGCTGATCGGGTCACCTTTACCGGATCGACGATACCGGCCTGGATAAGGTTGGTGAATTCGCCGCGGTCCGCGTCAAATCCCCAGTCCCCTTCCCCAGTGCGGACGCCTTCAACAATTACAGGCCCCTCGAAGCCGGAGTTCTCCACTATGAGTGATATGGGAGCGGTCAGAGCTTTACTGACTATTGTCGCTCCGAGGGCCTCCTCGCCTTCCAGGGTTTCTATTAAAGGATCCAGGGCCTTACCGGCACGGACTAGAGCTACGCCGCCGCCGGGCACTATTCCTTCTTCTATGGCGGCCCGTGTGGCGGACAACGCATCTTCCGTCCGAGACTTCCGTTCGGCAACCTCCGGCTCTGTGGCGCCTCCAACTTTGACCACTGCGACTCCCCCGACCAGCGCTGCCATGCGCTCTTGCAGCTTTTCCCGGTCGTAGTCTGAAGTGGTCTCCTCGATCTGGACTCTCAGCTGCTCCAAACGTTCCTTGACGCCCTGGTCTTGACCATGGCCTTCAACGATGGTCGACTCGTCTTTGTTGGCCACCAACCGCCTCGCCGAGCCCAGGTGTGAGATTTCGGCAGCGTCGACTTTCAGACCACGATCGGCGCTGATCACAGTGCCGCCTGTCACAATGGCCATATCTTCTAAGAGAGACTTGCGCCGTTCGCCGAACCCAGGGGCTTTGATTGCAACGCAATCGATAGTGCCCCTCAGTTTGTTGACCACCAGGGTTGAAAGCGCCTCTCCCTCGACGTCCTCCGCGATGATCACCAGTGATCGTTTCCCAGCCTGGAGCATTTTCTCCATGATCCCAACGATGTCACTGGGGGAGCTAATTTTCTGGTCGGTGATAAGAAAGGAAGGGTTGTCGATGGCTACTTCCATTCTCTGTGTGTCCGTGACGAAGTGAGGAGAAAGGTAGCCACGGTCGATCCGGACGCCTTCCACGAACTCCAGTTCATCATCCAAGGCTTTGGACTCTTCGATTGTAACGACACCATCCCGGCCCACTTTGTCCAAAGCGTCCGCTAACCGTTGAGCGATGGCCTCCTCGTGGGCTGATAGGGCGGCTACACGGGCGATTTGTTCGCGATTTTCCACCGGAATGGCCATTGACTTCAGTTCGCTGACTACGGTTTCTATCGCTTTGTCGATACCTTCCCGCAGACTCATTCCGTTGGCCCCGGCTGCTACGTTCATAAAACCGTCGCGGACGATGGCGTCGGTTAGAACCACCGAAGTAGTTGTCCCGTCGCCTACCGCATCGTTGGTCTTGGATGCGGCCTCCTTCACTAACTGGGCGCCCAAATTCTCGTAAGGGTCGGACAGTTCCACCTCTTTCGCAATGGTGACGCCGTCGCTACAGACCACCGGATTCCCAAACATCCGGTTCAGCATCACGTTTCGCCCGTTGGGTCCTAAAGTGATTCCCACAACCCGGCGAAGTTGGTCCACGCCGTCCAGCAAACTGCGGCGAGCTTCTTCGTCAAATGTTAGCTGCTTATCAGCCATTGTTGGCTCCTTATTATTTCCCTGTATCGTTCTGCAAAAGATGCTTACCCGCTGGCACAGGTCAGTAGATTGTACAGCTGGCGGGGAAGAAATCCTTGAATCAGAATATGCGGCAGTCTCGCCGAGTTGTCAACCTGGGGGTGTGGACTGCTAATTTTGCAGGGCGGGGCGTTCCAGTGACCCCAGCGGCTCCAATCTTTCGGACCCCTCCACACTCTCTGCCAAATCAGCGATGGTTTTTTTCAGGGTAGGGTGCACTAGGGACGGAACCAATTCCGCCAATGAGACCAACGCGAAGGCCCTGAGGTGGAGCCTGGGATGGGGCACTTCCAGTTCGGCTCTCTCCAAGGATTGGTCTCCGTACAAGAGGATGTCTATGTCTATGAGCCGTGGCCCATAACGTGGCCCGGACTGCCGGCCCATGTCTTTTTCTACCTCTTTGGCTCGGCGCAGGAGTTGGTCGGGTTCTAGTTCGGTCGTTATCTCGGCCACACAATTCAAAAAATCTGGTTGCTCCTTGAACCCCCAAGGGTAGGTTTCATAGACCTGAGAAGTACGAAGCACTCGGATCTGCCCTAGAGGATCCTCCAGCAGGGCCAAAGCTAGTCTCAAACTATCCCACCGAGATCCCAGATTGGAACCCAATCCCAAATAAGTTCTGACTTTGTTCATATCACTCCAACCACCCATAGGGGCGCCAGCCACGGACAATAGCGTCCGTGACCCTGCACACTCGTACCATCTCTTTCACATTGTGGACCCTGACGATATCTGCCCCACCAGCAATGGCCAGGGACACTGATGCGGCCGTGCCTTCCAACCGCTGGTCGGACGGCAGGCCCAAGAGCAGTCCCAGGGTCGATTTACGGGATGTTCCGACCAATAACGGGTACCCTAGGTCTTTGACCCTTCCTAGGTCTTGTAGCACTTCAATATTCTGGTCTGGGTTCTTGCCGAAGCCGATGCCAGGATCCAGAACCATGTTCTCTGAGGTTACTCCGGCTCTTTGCGCCGTCGCTATGCTGGCTTCAAGACTGGCCGTGATGTCCGGTAGAAGACTGGTGTACCTGGTGCCGTTTTGGTTATGCATGAGCACCAACCCTGCGCCGGCCTCGGCAGCAACTTGTGCCAGAGCCGGTTCGGCCTTCAACCCCCAGATGTCGTTGATAATGCAGGCCCCCGCGGCCAGCGCCTGGTGGGCTATCGCGGATTTGTAAGTGTCGACACTCACAGGGAGATCCACGGCACTCACCACCGCTTCCAGGGCTGGCAAGAGGCGTCTGAGTTCCTCATCGGTCGTGATCGGTTGATGGCCGGGTCGTGTCGACTCGGCTCCGACATCGATGATATCAACGCCTTCGTCTTGGAAGCGTAGGGCCAACGAGGCAATCCCGGAGATGTCGTCGCCTAAGCCGTCTCCGGAGAATGAGTCTGGGGTTACGTTGATGATGCCCATGACGTAGGTCCGTCGGCCCCAGACTAGCTTCTCGCCATTGGCAACCTTCAGGTCATTGAGTGTGGCATGGGTCTCGGTCATTGACGCTTGCGGCAGAGCTTAATATGGCTTTTCCTGTGTTGCGGGGTATGGGTGACACTCGAATTCTACCACGCACGGATCGTATTGCATGGCGCACAAATCCTCTGCTAGGATGAATCGATATATAGGCACGCATTTCACAATGGATTGCCGCATCGCCTCGCTGGAATGGGAGTTTGCAGATCCCTTTGAGATAGCCGGCTTAGGGATTTCGTTTAGGATTAATTCCAGGCGGTGATTTGGCAATCCACCGGGTCGTATGGGGGGGCAGTGACTGCTGAAAAAAAGCAGATCGACGAACAACTTGAAACTCTGGAGACCATGCGTCAGCAGGCCCAAAGGGGCGGCGGACAGACCCGCATCGACCAGCAGCACAGTCGAGGAAAACTGACCGCCAGAGAGCGACTGACACTGTTGATGGACGACGGAACTTTCCAAGAACTTGATTCCTTCGTCACTCACAGGGTTGTCGACTTCGGTCTCGAGGACAACAAGCCACTGGGTGACGCCGTGGTATCCGGATACGGTAGAGTGGAAGGTCGCCAGGTGTTTGCCTTTGCTCAGGACTTCACCGTGATGGGCGGGTCTCTTTCCGAGGCCGTTAGCCAGAAAATTTGCAAAATGATGGATATGGCGGTCAAGGTCGGTTGCCCGGTGGTGGGTTTGAACGACTCCGGCGGCGCGCGTATTCAGGAGGGTGCGTTGAGCCTGGCCGCTTACGGCGACATATTCCTGCGCAACACCCTCTATTCCGGGGTCGTACCTCAGATTTCAGTGATCGTTGGACCATCGGCAGGCGGCGCTGTATATTCACCTGCCATCACTGACTTCGTTTTTATGGTAAGAGGAACAGGTCAGATGTACATTACCGGCCCAGACGTGATCAAAGCAGTTACAGGAGAGGAAGTAAGCCACGAGGACCTAGGGGGCGCTGCCTCCCACGCCACCCGCAGCGGCGTAGCACATTTCGTCTACGAGACGGAAGAAGAGTGCATCAACGAGGTGCGCCACCTGCTCAGCTTCCTGCCCAGCAACAACGTCGGTGACGCACCCTTGGAGCATATATCGGACACCCCGGAGCGCCGTGAACCCGACCTCCGGTACATAATCCCTGAGGACTCCAACCGCCCATACGATATGCGCGACATCATTTATAAAGTATTCGACCAAGAAGAGTTCATGGAGGTCCACCAGAACTTCGCTCCCAACGTGGTGGTCGGCTTCGCCAGGCTCGATGGCCGGCCCGTGGGAGTAGTGGGGAATCAGCCCGCCTACTTGGCAGGAATACTGGATATAGACGCCTCGACCAAGGCGGCCCGCTTCGTTCGCTTCTGCGACTGTTTCAATATCCCCCTTATAACCTTCGTCGATGTTCCTGGGTTCATGCCGGGGGTGGAACAAGAGTACGGAGGTATCATCCGCCACGGTGCAAAACTGATCTTCGCTTACGCGGAGGCCACGGTGCCCAAAATTTCCGTGATCACACGAAAAGCCTACGGTGGTGCATACATAGTGATGAGCTCCAAGCATTTGCGCTCCGACATCAACCTGGCGTGGCCCTCGGCCGAGATCGCGGTGATGGGTGCCGATGGAGCGGTGAATATTATCTACCGCAACGAAATCTCCAAGTCGGAAAACCCGGGACAGACCCGAGAGGAATTGGTCGCAGAATATAAAGATAAATTCGCCACTCCCTATATTGCGGCTAGCCGCGGCTACCTTGACGATGTGATCGACCCCGCGGATACCAGGGTCCAGCTCATCAAGGCACTTCATATGCTGCAGAACAAATGGGACAGTCTCCCTCCTAAGAAACACAGCAACATTCCCCTTTAAGCGCCAACGGGGTAGAATCAGCTGCTAACTATTTCTCCTGAGAGGAGCTATCCGTGAAATTTGGCACGTTCTACCAGTTGCCTTGCGCGGTCGATCAGACCGCCATGGGGCGTTACCAGGATACGATCGCCCAGTGCCAGTTAGCCGAAGAGTTGGGTTTCGATGCGGCCTGGTTGGCCGAGTTGCATTTTAACCAGCGCTTTTCGGTTATGCCGGCTCCGATGATGATAGCCTCAGCCATAGCCCAGATAACCGAAAAGATCCGGGTCGGTACTGCGGTCCATCTGGTCGCGCTCCACCACCCTATAAGATTGGCGGAGGAAGCCGCTACCCTGGATGTTCTGTCTGGAGGACGCTCGATCTTCGGTATAGGCCGTGGATCCATTCCCACTCATTTCTTGGGCTACGGAATAGACCAGGAACAGGCCCGGGAGAGGTTCTTGGAAGGGTTGGACATAGTGTTGGGACTTTGGGCCAATGAAGATTTCTCCTATGAGGGCCGCTACCACAAGGCTGAAGGGATCTCGGTGGCGCCGCGGCCAGTGCAAGCCCCCCTCCCTCGTGTGTACATTGCAGCTAACAGTGCCGACACTTTCGAAATCGTAGGATCTCTGGGACACAACATCCTGGTGGCCCCGACGATCGTCACGGTTGAGGGCGCATTGAGCGGACTGGCGGCCTACAGGAAGGAACTCGGGGAAAACGGCCACGACGATACCAAGGTCAGAGTTAACGTCAACGTGTCGGTGCACGTTGCCGAGACCGAAAAAGAGGCCCAAAAGGGGTTCCAAACCACCATCAACAACTACATCGGGACTCTCAGAAACATGGCCTCTGGAAGCCAAGGCTCATCTCGGGCATTGTCGCTAACCTATGAGACAGTACGCGACGAGTTCGCCGCCGTGGGGACGCCTGAACAAGTGGCCGATAAGCTGCACAAATTCAAGTCCAGCTATAACCCGCAAGAATTCATGTGCACGTTTGACATCGGTGGACTGTTACCTCAAGAAGAGGTGGCCAAATCTATGACAATGTTCGCCAAAGAGGTAATGCCCCAGTTCCAGGACTAGGTAGGGCTAGCGTCCGAGCTCACAGGAATTGTGTTGCCTTCGTCCGAGTCGCTCTTCGAACATCAAAGAAAGATACAGGCCTAGCAGGCTGCCCCGCTGGCCGAACGGATGCGTCCGCGCACTTTCGATGATTTCATAGGCCAAGAACAAATCCTGGGAGCCGACCGAGTGCTGCCCAGATCTATTGCGGCTGGGCGAGTCCCGTCATTCGTACTTTGGGGGCCGCCAGGCATAGGCAAGACCACCTTGGCTCGGCTGGTTGCCACTGTGACCGACGCTGCGTTCGAGCCGGTCAGCGCCGTGACTTCGGGCGTCTCCGATCTCCGGCGAATCGTGGCAGAGGCTCGCGACCGGCAGGGAATGCACCAACAGCCTACCATCCTTTTCGTAGATGAGATCCACCGCTTCAACAAGGCCCAGCAAGATGTTATCCTGCCCCACGTCGAAAACGGGACGATCACGTTCATCGGAGCGACCACAGAAAACCCGTCCTTTGAGGTGATTGCGCCTCTCCTCTCCCGGACCCGTGTCTTTGCTCTGCAGGGCCTGGAGTCATCCCAGGTGGAAACCATCGTGAGGCGTGCTATTGAAGACCGAGAGCGAGGGCTTGGCGAGATGGCAGTTACCATTGCTCAGGATGCCATGGAGCACCTGGTTAATATCTCCAACGGCGATGCCAGGGTTGCTTTAAACGCTCTCGAGACCGCTGTCTTCGCCACGGCCGTTGGCCCGGAAGGCGGCAGACAGATCAGCTTGGAGACCGTAGCCGACGCCCTGCAACGGCGCTCACCGATCTACGATAAGGCTGGCGAGGGGCACTACGACACCATTTCTGCCTTCATCAAGTCGGTCCGCGGGTCGTCGCCTGACGGCGCACTCTACTGGCTGGCGCGGATGATTGAGTCAGGAGAGGACCCGCTGTTTATCGCCCGTCGGTTGGTGGTTCTCGCTGCCGAGGACATCGGGCTGGCCGAACCCCAGGCGTTGTCGGTGGCGATTGCCGCACAACAGGCAGTCCACTTCTTGGGTATGCCAGAAGGTCGGATCCCCTTGGCCGAGGCCACCGTTTATCTGGCAACTGCTTCCAAGAGCAACTCGGCATATATGGCGTTGGAACGGGCTATGGAAGATGTTAGAAAGGTTGCAAATGAGCCCGTGCCGCTACACTTGCGGAATGCTGGGTCCGGGCTAATGCGTCAGATGGGCTACGGCCAAGACTATAAATACTCACACGACTATGAAGGGCACTTTGCCAACCAAGAATACCTGCCGCCGTCCCTCAAGGGCCGTCGCTATTACGAACCTACCGAGGAAGGGTCGGAAA
>CAZYBD010000183.1:0-3536 GCA_964645515.1 uncultured Dehalococcoidia bacterium
GGTGGGCCTAGCGTATGCCTGGCGGATACATGACTTGGAGTGGAGTTGAAGGAGACTGGTCCTTGACTAATTCAGTGAACAGTCCGTTGGGCATTCCAGAGAGGAGCAGCCCTCTGTCGGCCCGTACCTGGCAGCTGGACCAAAAAGAGGGACAGAGCGTCCAGGAACTCAAAGACTCCTCCACCGAGCCACTGGCCGAACCGTTGATCGAGGTTCCTGACGACATCAAGGGCAACCTGATGGTGACGGCAGTTGACGCTCTGGTTAACTGGAGCCGAAAGTCAGCCCTCTGGCCAGTATCGTTCGGGTTGGCGTGCTGCGCCTTCGAGATGATCGCCAGTTCCATGGGACGCTTCGATATTGCCCGCTTTGGTATGGAGGCGTTTCGTGCTTCCCCTCGCCAGGCCGATCTGATGATTGTGGCCGGCACTGTGACGTGGAAAATGTCCCCGGCCATCCGCCGCATTTACGACCAGATGGCCGACCCGAAATGGGTAATATCGATGGGGGTCTGCGCGACCAGCGGCGGACCGTACTACGGTTCGTACAGCGTGGTACCCGGAGTCGACCACATCGTGCCGGTGGATGTTTATGTTCCCGGATGTCCGCCTCGGCCCGACGCGCTGCTCTTCGGCATCATGGAGTTGCACGAGAAAATTAAGAAATACCGCAATCTGCCAAACGGCATCAATTTGCCGACAATGGGTGGCCGGTGGGCTGCCGCCTCATCCGCCGAGGAGGCCTAATGGCGCTAGTCCACCTGGCCGGACTCGATCTGGCTGCGCGGGTCGGGGCGGCGGTGGCGGGTTCTGTGGAGGAATTCAACGACGACGCGGTGTGGGTCAAAACGGCCACCATTCCTCAGGTTGCCCAATTCCTCCGAGCCGAAGAGGGTCTGGACTTCCAGTTCCTTAACTCCATTTCGGCAGTCGACTACATCGGGTACTTCGAAGTCGTTTACCACCTGACGTCGTTAAGACGCCGCCACACGGCGATTATCAAAAGTAAACTCCGAAGCCGAGACGAGTCGTCTGTGCCCTCGGTTTACCAGGTGTGGCGAGGGGCCGATTTTCAGGAGCGAGAAATCTGGGACCTGATGGGCATTCGTTTCGAAGGCCACCCCAATATGAAGCGCATCATGCTTTGGGAAGGGTTCCAGGGACATCCGCTAAGAAAGGATTTCTTATAGCTGTCAGCTTTCAGTTGTCAGAGTTATGGATAATCAGGCATTTCCTGTCATTGTAAAGGTGCAGATATTTACGCTAGAGGATCCGCAGGTGTGCGTGTCCCAGAAGTATAGCCAGACGTTGCAGGGAGAGGCAGACGGCGGTTTGATGGCCGTTGAAGTCATACTTGAGGGGCAGGGCCTTGGAAAGTCCCCCATGCGCAAATGTGACATCACCCACTTCATCGCCCGCGGTGCCAAGGTAAGAAAGGCTAAAAACCCTGAGGTTGACGACCGTGTCGAGAATGCACAATCCGGACCAGCCAGCAGCTTTCAGCCGACCGTCGGCGCTGATAGCTGACCGCTAGTAGCTGACGACTTATGGCCAACGAAATCCGTACCGAGCCCATGACGGTAAATATAGGGCCACAGCACCCAAGCACTCATGGGGTGTTTCGTATGCGCGTGACGTTCGACGGCGAGGAAATTCTACAGGTCGAGCCCATTGTCGGCTATTTACACCGGGGCACGGAGAAGCTTGCCGAGGAACGGAATTACACTCAGATAGTAACCCTTACCGATCGCCTGGACTACGTTTCCTCCATGATAAACAACCAGGCATACTGTCTGGCGGTGGAAAAGCTTTTGGGGGTCGAGGTGCCAGACCGGGCCAAATACCTCCGTACTTTGACCGCCGAACTGCAACGCATTGCCAGTCACCTGATCGGGATTGGGTTCATTCTCCAGGACCTGGGCACACTGGGTACGCCGCTGATGTACTCGTTCCGGTCGCGAGAAAGAATTCTAGACTTGTTCGAAATGCTCTGCGGCGCCCGCGTCACGGTCAGTTACATGCGGCCCGGAGGCGTCTATTTTGACGCGCCGGACGACTTTTGGCCGGCGCTGGACCAGTTCTTGAAGGACTTTGATGCCGAGTTCAAAGAAATTGAGCAGCTGGTGCTGGAGAACGAAATCGTCATGGTGCGCACCAGGGGCGTCAGTCTGTTGCCTCTGAACATGGCCATCAACTGCTCGGTCAGCGGGCCGGTATTGCGGGCCAGCGGTCTGGCCTGGGATTGGCGCAAGGAGGACCCCTACGACGCCTATGATCGGGTGGAGTTCGATATACCGACGGCGACGAACGGCGACAACTACGACCGGTTCTGGATTAGAATGCAAGAAATTCACCAGAGCGTTCGTATCGTAGAGCAATGCATTCGTCAGATCGAGCCTGGCCCGGTACGGGCTGAAGTCCCGCTTGTGCTCCGACCGGAACCTGGGGCTGAGGCTTACGGCCGTGTAGAGGCCTCCAAAGGTGAACTGGCGTTCTACCTGGTGAGTGACGGCGGCATTAGTCCCTATCGGTGCAAAATACGCTCGCCGTCTTTGATCAATCTGACAGTGACCGAACACCTGTTGGTGGGCTACAGGCTAGCAGACATGATTGTGACCCTTGGGAGTCTGGATATTAATATGGGTGAAGTCGACCGGTGAACTGCGTCTTAGGTCCCGACAACATTCTCCACGACACTGTCCTATATCGAGAGGTGTACGAGTTTGTCGGCCAGGCGCTGCCGTGCTGGCTTTCGTATTTCGTTGCCGGTTTCGTGATCATGTTCCTCTTGGTCAACGTGGTGCTGCTGGGTGCCGCGCTGTTTTCCTGGATGGAGCGGCGGCTGATCGGCAAGTTCCAAAACCGGCTTGGACCGAACCGTTGGGGCCCCTTTGGACTGCTCCAACCCATAGCAGACCTGGTCAAGCTGATCTTCAAAGAGGACCTAACCCCCAGGGCTGCCGATAAGATCGTGTTCGCTGCGGTTCCCATCGTCATGCTGGCCCCGGTGATTCTGATGTTGGCGGTGGTGCCCTTTGCCAAGGACACGGCGCTGGCCAATCTTAACGTTGGAGTGCTCTATGTCCTTGCGGTGACTTCCATCACATCGGTGGCTATCTTCATGGCCGGCTGGTCTTCCAACAACCGTTTCGCCATGTTCGGCGCCGCAAGAGGGGTTGCCGTGCTGATTAGTTACGAGGTGCCGGTGGTAATATCCTTGCTGGGTGTGGTGATGGTCGCAGGTTCCATGTCGTTGGCCGACGTGGTGGACGCCCAGACGGTGCCATTCTTGCTGGTCCAGCCCTTGGCCCTGTTCGTGTTTGTGGCTGGGACCGCCGCCGAGTTGAACCGTACGCCGTTCGACATGGCAGAAGCTGAGTCGGAACTGATCGCGGGCTATCTCTTCGATTTCAGCGGCATCATGTTCGGGTTGATTCAAGCGGCCGTGTTCGGGGGTGTGGTTACTTCCTCTGCAGTGATCGTTACTTTGTTTTTCTGCGGCTGGTCTTGGCCGGTCTCCGAGTACTTGGGTTGGCT
>CAZYBD010000184.1:0-1627 GCA_964645515.1 uncultured Dehalococcoidia bacterium
ACCCGTTCTCCAGGGTCCTCTACAGCACCGACGCCAGCATCTATCAGATGGAGCCGGTGGGGGTGGTGGTGCCGCGGAGCGAGGAAGACGTATTGGCGGTACTGGAAGTGGCTCGAGACAACCGGGTTCCGGTGCTCCCGAGAGCCGGTGGGACCAGCCTGGCGGGTCAGACAGTCAATCACGCAATTGTCATGGACTTTAGCAAATACCTCAACCAGGTAGTGGAGGTGAATCGGGATGAGGGTTGGGCGCGAGTGCAGCCAGGCATTGTATTGGATCAGTTGAACCGGGAACTGGTGCCACACGGGATGATGTATGCCCCTGACCCCACCACATCCAGTAGGGCCTGCGTCGGCGGAGGGGTGGGCAATAACACTTGCGGCGCCCACTCGGTCATTTATGGCAAGACCCTTGACCACATCAAGGAGCTGGATGTGGTGCTGTCCGACGGCAGCAAGACCCACTGCAGCCCTTTAGACGCGGGAGAGTTGGAGGCGAAGCTCAGCGGTACAGGTCTGGAATCAGATATATACCGTGGGGTGCGACGCTTGGCCCAAGAGAACGCCGCCGAGATTGACGTCCGCTACCCCAAGATCATGCGGCGGGTGAGCGGCTACAACTTGGACGAGTTCCTGACCGACTCACCTTTTAACCTGTCCCGGATGGTGGTCGGCTCGGAAGGGACTCTCTGCGTGGTGACCGAGGCCAAAATCAACCTGGTGCCCCGTCCGGTCATGACGGCGCTCTCAGTACTCCACTTCATAGATATCTTCCAGGCTAGCGAAGCCGTCAAGGAAATCCTGAATCACAGTCCTTCTTCCATCGAGATCATGGACAAGATGGTATTGGATCGCTCGCGGGCGTCCCTTGGCCTGTCCGCCAATATGGCGTTCATAGAGGGCGATCCCGGTGCGATCCTGGCTGTGGAGTTCTACGGAGAGTCGGAGTCGGAATTAAGATCCAAGGTCGAAGGCCTCAAGCATGACATGGAACGCCGGCGGTTGGGCTATGCCTGCGTAAACCTCTTGGACGGCCCAGGCCAAGCCAACGTTTGGGGCGTTCGGAAGAACGGCCTTGGCTTACTGATGAGCATGCATGGGGATGCAAAACCACTGCCTTTCGTCGAGGATACGGCGGTGGATCCGGAAAACATGGGCGACTTCGTCCGTCGGTTCGATGAAGTCGTGCACAACCACGATACCGAGGCCGCCTACTACGGTCATGCCAGTGTCGGCTGTCTGCATGTTCGCCCGGTAGTTAGCCTGAAGGATGAACAGGGTGTTGCCAAGATGGTGTCTATCGCAGAGGAGATCAGCGACCTAGTGAAAGAGTACGGCGGGTCGCTGAGTGGTGAGCACGGTGACGGCATTGTACGTGGTGTCTGGAACGAAAAGATGTTCGGTCCTGAGATCTACAAGCTATTCCAGGAATTGAAGGGTACCTTCGACCCTGACGGGATCATGAACCCAGGGAAGATTATCGATTGTCCGCCCATGACTGAGAACTTGCGTTACGGCTCTGAATATCGGGCCGAATCGCTGCCAACCCGGCTCGATTTTTCCATAGACACCAATTTTGCTGGGGCGGTGGAGATGTGTAACGGTATGGGGGCTTGCCGCAAGCTGGA
>CAZYBD010000185.1:0-6131 GCA_964645515.1 uncultured Dehalococcoidia bacterium
TGTTTCGGGTCGTCGCTCAGAGAATTGGGGACCGCCGTTATGCAAACCAGGCCGCCTTTCTTAGCGCAGGTGATCAGCTCTTCGTCCTTTCGGGTGCGACGGTTGGGGCGGAGGGTGTAAGCGGCGTTGTGGCTGAAGACCACCGGAGCCCGTGAGTGTTCTATGGCATCCTGCGCGGTCGGTAAAGAGGCGTGAGACAGATCGACCAGCATGCCCAGGTCGTTCATGCGGTGGATGACCTCGATTCCGAAATCACTGAGGCCGGCGGGGTTGCGTTCGTATATCCCGTCGCCGATGTAGTTTTTTCGGTTGTAGGTGATGCCGGCCAGCCTTATGCCCATGCTGTAGAGGGCGTCCAAGCGGTCTATTCTGCTGCCTATGGCAAGGTGCTCCAACGTAGGCAGAAACCCTATGTTGCCCTGTTGCTTGGCAGCAACGATCTCTCCCGCGTTGCCCACCCGCACCACGTCATTTTGGATGGCCACGTCGGCCAGCATGGTACCAACCTCAGAGATCAGGTCGTCATACTCGATAAACGATATGTCGGTGGTGCTTTGCAGGCCCCCGAAGATATTGGCGGTGGTGACGGCGGTCCAGCCCCCATGTTTTACCGCCTCATATCCCCACTTGTAGTGGTTGGTGCGCAGGTACTCAACAAACCGGCTTAGGGATTCGGGCAGTACGAAGGGGTGCTGGTGCATATCCACCATCACCGTCTCTTCCATGATCCCTTGAAAGCGAGACTCTTCCGCGCTATTTAGCGGTACGGTGGAAGAAGGCACGCGACCTATCTCTTTGGCCAGTGGGATTTCTCCGATAGCCATATCAAAGCTCTCCATGGGCGTGGCTCGGTGACCCGGTTGGATTCGTAACTGGGAAAGTGGGAGTGTAGTGGAGGCGGTCTCCGCAGTCAACGGCGGACGCTGATGGCGAGTGGCTCAGTTAAGGGAGATGCTTCCGCCGGTGCCGCCGGTCTGCTCGTTGACCAGAAAAGTGGCTTCGTCATTGCCGTAGGCGGTCTCTAAGACTGCGTCGAACCTCTGCCCGCCTAGCCCGCCCATCACCTCGTAGCGGCGTTCGGTCGAGAGGCGGCCCTCGAATTCGGAATTCTTGACCTCACGCTCGCTTTCATCTCCCAGATACATCTCAACCGCCTGAATCATCAGGTCGTGAGATTGGTCTGGACTAAGATAATTAGCTGAACGCAAAAACACATACCCCCAGCGCATACCTTTGTGTTCGAGCATGAGGCGGCGAAGCTCCTGAGACCGAGGCGAATGTATAGGAAGTAGAAAGGTCAGTGAAAACATATGGGATTTGGTGGAGCTGGAGGGGATCGAACCCTCTACCTCTTCAATGCCATTGAAGCGCTCTCCCAAGTGAGCTACAGCCCCATTTGTCGCGGCGGTGCCCGGTAATGTTCACTGGACCCATCCAATATAGCAAATGGCCGGATTGAGCCGCAAGCTTTGTTGTTGCCTGTTGAGGCTAGCCCGCCCTGACACCTATTGTGGTGGTTCGACATTCCGATAAGTCCAAGACGAACTGACCCGCAGGATACTCAGCACACTTCCCAGTCAGCAGCGATGAAACTTTACCACTCTGCGGGACCGGCCCCATTCCCCAGGCATGGCGAAGTACAGGTCTTTGTGGCTGTCAGCCCACACTCCATGCACTGACTGGTGTAACTCGGAGCCCCACTGGGTGATGGTCTCGCCCTCGAGGGTCAAGACACTGAATAGTCCGGCATTGTGCTCAGGGACATAGACAACGTCGTCGGAGTCGATGTAAAACAGTGCTGGGCCGATTAACTTGGTTGGCCAAGTGGAGATGTGTTCGCCGTCCTGTGTGAACACTTGGACTCGGTCGTTCTCCCGATCGGCAACCAGGACTCGGCCGTGGCGGTCGATCCAAATGCCGTGGGGCAGCTGGAACTCTCCGTCGCCGGTGCCGGGAGAGCCCCAGGATGTGATCAACTCGCCGTGAGTGGTAAAACGGTGTACTCTGGCGTTGGCATAGCCGTCCGCGATGAAGATTTCTCCCGCCTCGTTGAAGGCGATACCGGCCGGCATATTGAACGGCGGCCCGCCGTGGGTAACGCTCTCAAATGCTGTAGAGCTATAGTCTTCAGGGTCCACGCCGGTGTCCGAACGGTGCCCCTTTTCCCCGATGGTCATGAGATGGGTTCCTTCGCTAGTGTACTTGTGGACTTGGTGTGTATTGCGGTCGACGAGCCACACGTGATCGTTTGTATCCACTGCAATGGCGTGGGCGAAGGCGATCCGCCCTTTCCCCCAAGAATGGAGGAATGTCCCAGACCGGTCGAAAACACAAACAGGGTGCTCCGGGTCGCGATTGAAGGCGTAGACTCGGTCTTGCGAGTCCCCGTAGACAGCAGCCGTGGGCATTGCCCAACCGGAAGGGATCTTGGCCCATTCCTCGTCCATTTCGTAAGTGTATTGACCGGATCCGACAATTTTGCTAACTGCCATTGTCCTACCCTCGTTTGGTTCAGCTAATTACTTAAGTTCGGCTGTATGCCCGGCGTCTTGACCCGGAAGGAATACAGTGAATCCCCAGGAGTCGTGTAAACTGTTCTAAAGTCGGATCCGCCAAAAGCGATATTTCGGGGTATTTCAGGCCCGAGGATCACTCCAAGTCGCGTTCCACCAGGGTCGAACACCCAGATGCCTCCGGAACCGGTGCAAAAGACGCGCCCCGCAGTGTCCACCTTCATGCCGTCTGGGACTCCCGGTTCTGCAGAGGACATGTCTGCGAAGATGCGGTTGTTGCTGAGGCTGCCGTCGTGGGCTACGTCGAAAGCACGTATCTTACGGTGGCTGCAGAACTCCCCTCGGGCTTCTTCCTCAAAGCAACCTTCGTTTACCCGGCTGATAGCGACATAAAGGACGGACTCGTCGGGTGAGAAAGCCAGGCCATTGGGGTACTCGCACTCGTCGGTAGCCACTTCCAGATCACCGTTGGGGGCGATACGGAATACTCCGGCGAAGTCGTATTCCCGGTCGGCCATCGGTACCCTCAGCGACGGATCGGTGAAATACACGCTGCCGTCAGACTTGCAGACTACATCGTTGGGCCGGTGAAATCTCTTGCCTTGCCATCGGTCGACAATTACAGTCACAGTTCCATCTGGGTCCATTCGGGTGATGCGGCGATGATCGGCGCCTTCGCACATGATCAACCGCCCCTGCTTGTCTAAGGTACAGCCGTTGCCTTCTCCTGTGGCTTCTCTCACGATGCTCACCCCGCTGGAAGCGTCCCACCGGAGCAGGAGGCTGTTGGAAAAATCTACGAAGGTCAGGTGACCATCCGGGTGCCACAGCGGGCCCTCGGTACTGCCCCAACCGCTGGCCAACAGAGTATGTTCTGGGGACTCGAGAATGTCTGTTAGGGCGTATGGCATGGAATACTCCCAGGCACTAGTTCTGTGCATCTAGTCTGAGACTGGCGGGATTATACCAGTAGCTCATGTGGGGCGCACCGGTTAGAGGTTGGCCGCAGGCAGTATGATGTGAACCGGTTGACCGTGTGCCTAGAGGTAATTAGAATTTTACCCAGCCGGTTAAGGTGCCGCCGGAAGAACCAGCCTTGTTGATTGGGGATGACGATGAAACTCGGTGACAGTTTGACAGACATCCTGCGGGAATTGCACGACCGGGCTGTTGTCCAGTTCGGACCGACCCGGACTGAAGAATTAACGGAATCCCTAGATCAGACCGCCTACCAGATATGGCAGATGGACCAAGTTATTCCCAACGTCGATCTAGAGCCAGGGTTCTACCAGTAGTCTTTCCATCTTTTCCCACAAACCACCAAGGAATAAATATGTCCGAGCCATTCAATCTGACGGTCACCGAAGCTGCCCGACAAGTGCGGGACAAGACCCTGTCACCTGTGGTGTTGGCCCAGTCCCTTTTGGACCGGATAGATCGCATGGATAGCGACCTGAGATCATGGGTTACCATAGATAGGGAGGAGGTTTTAAGAGCAGCCCGCCAGCGCGAGGTTGAAGTGGAGCAGGGCGGGCAACTTGGCCCACTGCACGGTGTTCCTGTGGGTCTCAAAGACATTTTTAACACTGCAGGTATGAAGACCGCAGCCGGATCCAAGGTGTACGCTGATTTCGTACCGGATTTTGACGCCACGTCGGTGTTCAAGATCAAAGAGGCGGGCGGCCTTATTTTGGGGAAGGCTGTGACCACCGAGTTTGCAACAGCCGACCCCTCGCCCACTCGCAATCCGTGGAATCCGGAGCATACACCCGGAGGGTCCAGCAGCGGATCATCGGCAGCGGTGGCGGCGCGGATGGTGCCAGCGGCCCTGGGCTCCCAGACCGGAGGCTCCACCTGCCGTCCGGCTGCTTATAATGGCATCGTAGGATTAAAAGCCACCTATGGGCGCATCAGTCGCTACGGAGTGGTGCCGGTGAGTTGGTCTCTGGACCACGTGGGCATCCTGGTTCGCACCGTGACCGATGCGGCGTTGATGTTGACCGTCCTGAGCGGAGAAGACCCCGGCGACCCTGGCTCGCTAGCCATGCCTGCCCCAGATTTCAGCCGACAGATGCTCGAGTTCACCAGCCCGCCCCGTATAGGTCTGGTCAGGGAGTATTTCTCTGAGACCGCTAACTCAGAAATGTGGTCGCACACCGAGGGCGTGGCCCAAAGGCTGGCGGCGTCCGGCGCCGAAGTGGTTGAACTCACACTGCCTCCCAGTTTTTCCAGTGCACACAGCGTTCAGCGCATTGTGATGAATGTGGAGTGCGCGGCTTTCCATGAGCAGTTTTTCAAGGACCGGGCAGATGAGTACGGCTCTAAGATACGAGCGAACATTGAAATGGGCCTTTTAGTCCCGGCGGCCAAATACCTGCAGGCGCAGCGCCTTCGCCGCCAGTTCCGTCACGAAATGATTGAGACAATCCGGCACGTGGACATAGTAATGACCCCGGCCACACCTACTCCGGCGCCTAAGGACCTCGGCACTACCGGGGACGCGTCCTTTCAGGCGCATTGGACCTCAGCCGGACTGCCGACGGTGGTGGTGCCGTCCGGCCTTAGCGAATTGGGCTTGCCTATGGCCGTTCAGTTTGGCGGCCTACCCTACGAAGAAGGAAAGCTCTTGGGTGCTGCTCTCTGGTGCGAGCAATTGTTGGGAGTGGACCTCTACCCACCGGCCTTCATCGCGCCGACCGCCGTTTAAACCCCTTTCCACAAGCTGACCTCTTATTTACGGGGCGGTCTGGGCGCATTCCGATTGCCACACTTTGGACGTCACACATGTTTTCATCGGTCCAATTGGGGGGGCGAAGTGAGAGAAGATTGCCCTCTCATCATCACCGGTGCCGGGGGCTGTAGGTCGTATCTGTTGGTACGGTCGACAATCGGTTGCTGAGGGACAGGGATTAGATTCTATTCCGAGTTTACGGTGGGACTAGAGTACTATTGGCGTTCCTCCGCTTGCATTCGAGAATGGCCCATGTTTGGTCTCCGGGGCGGACGTTGAGAAGAATGGAGCTGCTGCGACCCACAACAACGGCGCCATACAAAGTTTTCACATTCCTTGTGGTTGACTATGCCTGGTACTAGAAAATCGCTATGGGATTTACCGGCGACCCGGTGGTGTTGTGCAACGGCAGCGGCCCGATCGACAGCATGAACTCCCACCTGTTGCGTTGGCGACAGGCTTCAGAAACACCTTCTAGATCGGCGTTGTCCAAAATCCAGACCCCCATTGCTGTGATGCTGACCTGGTGAATAGGGCTGGGTACCTTTTCATACTGGGGCGGGCTGACGTCGTTGCCGGTGTCCGAGCCCAGCATGGCAATTCCGCGCTCGTAAAAAAGCGGTAGACACGATGCCTGGCAGGCCGTCGAGCCTGCCGTGTCTGGGACCGGGCCCTCCACGTCCCGGCGGCGGTACTGACCAGTTCGGACCAGCAGAACGTCGCCTTCTTCGACGCGGAAACCGCAGCGTTGCTCAGCGGCTAAGATGTCATCTATCATGACTCCCTCGCCACGCTCCACCCAGTCTATTCCTCTGATCATAGGTACATCAACCAAGACGGCCTTGGTCACGAAGCCCTGCTTCCCTTCCTCGACAGAGCCCACGGTC
>CAZYBD010000186.1:0-17729 GCA_964645515.1 uncultured Dehalococcoidia bacterium
CCGCATGGCGCAAGACCACACCGAGCCCAAGCCTGGCTTATTCCCGGTAGCCATGGAGCCCAAATACATGGGGATGGACCTGTTGAACCCACCTACAGTCGAAGGGTGGCATATGGGCCGCGAGTGGATCAATAGTGGAAGCCTGATAGACCGAATAAACTTCGCGTCCAGCGTCTTCGGCAATACTGAGCTACCCGGCATCCAGTCAATAATCAACCGGTTGATGGGACGAGGAGACTCTTTAACGGCCAATCAGTTGGTCGACGGCTGTCTGGACTTGATCGGGCCATTGACCATCGCCAACGAAACCCACCAAGAGTTGGTGGACCACGTCGTCAAGGGAGGGGAGCTGCGCCACGGAACAGAGTCCGATCAGAGAGATTTTACCCGACGCGTAGGAGAAACTCTCCAAATGATCGCCGCTACGTCCGAGTTCCAGTTCGGCTAGGCCCTCACAATTTTAATATTGCTAACCGGTTAACGACCAGTAACGGAGGTTAGACCATGGTTTCCAACAAAAAGGACCCAGTGTTGGCGGTAGTTTCCTTGTCCGGCGGGAACGACGGATTGAATACGGTGATCCCCT
The DNA here is from genome assembly GCA_964645515.1 of uncultured Dehalococcoidia bacterium. Taxonomy (GTDB): domain Bacteria; phylum Chloroflexota; class Dehalococcoidia; order Lucifugimonadales; family UBA3495; genus VXOI01. The sequence continues at coordinate 587 of CAZYBD010000186.1, forward strand.
ACAACAGCCCGCATTATCGAGATTACCGGCCGACCCTAGGCATTCCTGAAGAGCAGATTATTCCCATTACCGACACGTTGGGGCTCCATCCCTCGATGGAGCCGATCAAGAAGTATTGGGACCAAGGCAAGCTCGCGATCATCCAAGGCATAGGTTATCCCAACGGCAGCCTTTCCCACTTCCGGTCCATGGACATTTGGGCTACCTGCGAGCCGGAAACCTTAGGTGTTGAAGGTTGGTTGGGAAAGGTAATCAAAGATATCGATCCCAATGGTGAAAACGTGCTTACCGCGGTCAATTTCGGCCGCGGTATGCCACGTTCATTGGCTCTTGAAGGGGTAGCTGTGGCGTCGGTTGGCGACCTGGGCAGCTACGGTCTGCTTACCGACATTGAGAAGGAAAACGAACGTGACGAGGCCCTCGACTTATTCGGCCGGATGTACGCCCCTGCAATCGGGTCAGGAGCTGTCAATGACTTCATCCGCCGCACCGGAATCGAAGCGATGAAGGGTGCTGACATACTGGGCACAGCGCCTGGAAAGTACCACTCCGAGGTTGAATACCTGTTGGGTAACATAGGTGGCTATCTCAGGGACATGGTCCAGGTACACAACGCCGGTTTCGGCACCAGAGTATTCTTCACCACTGCTCCTTACAACATCTTCGACACCCACGCCAACCAGGCGGTAGGGCAGTCCAACCTGTTGAACGATGTTGCGGTGAACGTAGACTCCTTTATGACCGATCTGCGCCAGCTAGACATTAGCGACAACGTGACGATGCTCCTTTACTCCGAGTTCGGCCGTCGGGCCATCGACAATGGCTCCGGCACCGACCACGGCACCGGCGGTGTCGCATTCGTGATCGGAGAAAACGTCAATGGCGGTCTCTATGGCGAGTATCCCTCTCTGGAGCCGGCAAGATTGGAAGACGGCGGCAACCTCTTTCACAACTTCGACTTCCTAGCCACCTACACGACCCTGCTGGAGAATTGGATGAATCTAGACGCCAAGCCCATAGTTGGCGGGACATTTGAGAAGCACGGCTTCATCTAGTCCATGAGCGGTCCGAAAATTGGATCTAAGACCGCTGCTCGAAGTCAGAGACGCCACTAGACCAGTCCAAATCCTTACAGCACAGGAGGTAACACAGTGGCAAGCGTTTTTTTAGGAATTAACGACAGGACCTTTACCTACAGTTTTACTGTGGGCCGCGCCGAGTTCCAGGGTACCGGTTTCCGCAACCAGATGGATTTTGCTCTGGGGCCTGACGAAACCATTTACGTGGTCAACCGCTCCTTTGAATCCAGGCCGGATGGCACCCGTATCAACGTCCTCCGCCTGGGCGATGAAATGGAAGAGTACATTACCGAGTTCGGTTCCTACGGCGAAGGACCTGGCCACTTCCAGTACCCAATGGGGATAGCCTTGGACGAAAGCACCAACGTTTACGTCTCTGACGAATACCTCCACAGGATCACTATCTTCACCAAAGACGGTGAGTACGTTGGCCACTGGGGCACCCGCGGTTTCGGTGACGGTCAACTCAACGGCCCGGCCGGTTTGGCTATTCGCGACGGTATCCTATACGTCGTCGACAGCCGCAACCACCGGGTTCAGAAGTTCAGTCTAGACGGAAAGTACATCAGCCAATTCGGCAACTTAGGCTCCGGCGACGGCCAGCTCAACACCCCATGGGGGATTGGGCTGGACAAAGACGGCAACGTTTTCGTGGCCGATTGGAGAAACGACCGCATCCAGTCTTTCACCTCAGACGGCCAGTGGCTGGCCTGCTTCGGGCAGCCCGGTTCCGGCGGCGACGCTTCGATAGCAAGGTGGCACGGCGGCATTAGGGTCGTCCCACGGCCCGTGGGGCTGTTCAACAGGCCCAGCGGTGTAGCGGTGGACAAAGACGGCGACATCTACGTGGCCGACTGGCTCAACAACCGGGTACAGGTGTTGACTCCCGAAGGCAGATTTATTACCGAGTTCACCGGCGACGCTGGCCTTTCCAAGTGGGGCGTGGGGAAGATCGAGTCCAACCCCGACATGATACGCCAGCGCAACGGCGTACGAGACTTCACACCGGAGAAGGTGCTATGGGCTCCGGTGGCCGTGAAGGTTGACGGTGATGGCAGAGTAATAATCGCCGATACCAGCCGACACCGCTTCCAAGTCTACCAGAAGAACACCGAACCGGTGCTAGTCTAGCACGACTAAAGACCGGCTCGAACCCAACAGTTTTCTGGCGCTTGGTTGAAAATCGACCAGGCGCCATCCCTTTGTCGAAAACACAGCTACTATTACAATAGCCCCCCTATGCCTTATCGGTGGAAATGCCCAATTGGGAGACCCAATGGCAGGTGACCAAAAAGAAATTGCCTCTGGCACAGCCGCGCAACGCATGTTCGGAGCTCAAGCTGGGGTCTACGCCGTTAGTTCCGTACACGTTCACGACGACAGCCTCGATTCAGTGCAACGTTTGACTACAAAAACCGCCCCATACCGTTGGGCTTTGGACATTGGCACCGGCGCCGGCTTCACTGCCTTCACCGCAGCCCATGTATCCGATTTTGTAATTGCCAGCGACATCACTCGGCCGATGCTACAACAGACCAAGCGGATTGGTAATGAGCGGAGACTAAGTAACCTGCGCATTTGCCAAAACACCGCCGAGTTGCTGCCGTTCGCCGACGCCAGCTTGGACCTGGTTACCTGCCGCGTCGCCGCTCACCACTTCAAGGACTTCGAGTCAGCTTTGGACGCGGCGCAACGCGTCTTAAAGACCGGCGGCACTCTGGTGATGGCCGACAGCGTTTCGCCCGAGGATGATTCGGTTTCCCAGTGGATGAACAACATCGAGTTGCGCAGGGACTTCAGTCACGTGGAAAACCGCAAGATTTCAGTGATCCGCCAAATGCTGTCCAGGCGCGGACTGGACATTACCGGAACCGAAACTACCCGTGTGTATCTGATGTTCAACGAGTGGGTGGCCCGCACTAAAGTCCCTGACCAGGAGGCGGCGGATCTGCGCCGGGACTTCCTGTCTGCCCCACATGAGGTCAAAGAGGCGTTTCAGGTAAAGCCCTCTGAGGAAAACGGCGACTTCCTGTTTTCCTGGCCCTGCTGGATTTTCAGGGCGATCAAGAGCTAGCCAGAGAACCGCTCTCCGCGTTATAGGCCATATCCCAGAACTGGCTCTCCAGCCGTAGGCTGGAGACATAGGTGGTTTCCATTGCCGACCGTTCAACTGTACCGGCCGCATCGCCCAACCGCCCGGTCAATAAGCGCAAGTACTCGGCCAAGTCGCGGAACTCCTCCGACGAGTACATATCGATCCATTTGGAATACAACGGCGCTTGAATCGGTCTGCCCTTGGCTGAGAGGTGCTCACCAATCTCCCAATAACCCCATTGGCAAGGCATAATAGAGGCAACGAGTTCACCGAAGCTTCCCTGGTACGCCGTTTTAAGCAAGAAATTAGTATACGCCGAAGTTACCTGTGCAGCTTGCGTAGCTTCCAACTGGTCCGTGGTAATTCCAAACTCAGCGCAAAAACTTCGGTGCAGATCCATTTCCGTGTTGAGCGTTTCATCTAGCAGCCCGGCGAACCACCCCATCATTTCCAACTCCGGGGCCCGCGCTGCCGCCAAGGCCAATACCCGACTGTAGTCAATCAAGTAAACGTAGTCCTGGGAAACGTAAAACTTGAATTTTTCCACCGGCAGGTCTCCCTGACCTACCTCGGCAACGAAGGGATGTACCAAAATCGACCGTCGCATGGCCAGCGACTTTTCCTCTATTTCTTCTATAAATCCCAAAACACGCTCTAAATTGGTACTCCAGGGCCTGGCAATTTCTTTCTGGGAGAGTTAAATTTCAGTCGATTTTAGGAGCTAATCGCCATAGGCGTCAATCCGACCGCAGCCGGGTTGCCTGTCGGCCCCTAAAATTTTCCAGAACCCACGTTCCCATTATGTGCCTAGTCTGTTCGTGGCGGGGTTGTCTGGCCATCCACCCGCGGGAACTACCCTCCGACAGGCAAGTGCCAACAAACTCTGGAACAACCTTGCTGACAGGATATCGTCGATTTCCCCTGGCCGGTGTCGTAACGTATAATTGTCATCGGCCCGAGCAGGGGCCAAGATTCCCTTTTTGGATGTGACCAAACATGGAAGTGATATTCACTCAAGACGTGGCCAATAAAGCACAGGCAGGTGAGGTCCGGCGCGTCCCGGATGGGTACGCTCGAAACTATCTGCTGCCCCAGGGACTTGCGGAAATCGCAACTCCCGAAGTCTTGAAGCGTATCAGCAAAATTAAAACCATCGGCGACGAGATACGCATTCGCGAAACCAAAATCATGGAGGAGCTAAAGAACGCCCTAAACGATGTTCAAATTGCGGTCAAAGCCCGGATAACACCCACGGGCCGCTACTATGGCGCCATCACCAGCACTCATATCGCCATGGAGTTGGGTGCCGTCGTAGACCGTGAAATCGAGCGACGCTGGATCGAGGTCGCTGAGCCCATCCGCGAGCCGGGGGAATACGACATAGACCTGCGTCTGTCAACTGAGATCACCGCAACTATCCATGTCACTGCGGAGGTCGAAGAATAAGGAAATGTACGCGGAGCAGCTCCTTCCCCATGACTTGGAAGCGGAAGAGGCGGTGGTTGGGTCGGTCTTGATCGATGGGGACTGCTTCCCTCGTATTGCCCCGCTCCTCCAACCAAGTGACTTCTATAGAGAAAGAAACCAGCTCTGTTTTTCGGCCTGTGTAGCACTATTCCAGCGTGACGAAGCGATCGACCAACTCACGCTGGCCAGAGAACTGAGCCGCAACAGTCAACTGGAAACCGTTGGTGGCATGGCCTACCTCAGCCATCTGGTTTCGGTTACCCCCACTTCGGCCCACTCGGAAGACTACGCGCAAGTTGTCTCTCGCACGGCCACCATGCGCAAGCTCATCGACGCTGCTTCGCGGATCTCGGCCATGGGTTATCAAGACACGGACGATGTTGATACCACCCTCCGACAGGCAGAAGACGTCCTGTTCCACGTGCGTGGCAGCGGCTCTGTACGTGGTTTTTTGCCCCTACGACAGATATATGACGAGTACCTTGAGGATAGGGCCACCATCGTAGACCCCTTAGCTGCCACCGGCGGCCCGGTAATGGCAGGTTTCACTGACTTGGACGAGCTGCTGGGCGGCATTCAACGCTCGGATATGGTAATCCTGGGAGCCCGGCCCGCTCTGGGTAAGAGCACTCTGGCCTTGAATATCTGTTTAAACGCGGCCAAGAACGGATCCACTGCCGGAATTTTCAGTCTGGAAATGGGCCGGGAGCAATTGGCCCTGCGGATCCTCTCCTCCGAAGCCGAAATAGATTCCCACCGCCTCCGTTTGGGCCTACTGACCAACGCCGAAGAGCAGCGGGTGATCAATGCCATTGGTCAGCTCTCCGACTTGCCGGTCTATATCGACGACACTCCATACCAAGGCATGGTCGAAATGCGTAGTAAATCGCGCCGTCTCTCCCTAGAACACGGTCTGGACTTGCTGGTCGTCGACTATCTGCAATTGATACAGGGCCGAGGCCGAGGTGGCGAAAACCGCGTGCAGGAGATCAGCGAAATCTCCCGCTCGTTGAAGGGTATGGCACGCGACCTGAACATAGGGCTGATTACCTGCTCCCAGCTGAGTCGATTGGTGGAAAACCGGCCCGGCCATCGGCCACAGCTCTCCGACCTGCGGGACAGCGGGAGCATCGAGCAGGACGCGGACGTGGTGATGTTCATTCACCGTGATGACGTATACACCACCGAAGAGGAATGGGAGCAACAGTTCCCGGGTCGTCCTTACCCCAGGAACGTCGCAGACATTATTATCGCCAAGCACCGCAACGGGCCCACCGGCAACCTGCAACTCTTCTTCCGGGACAACCTAGTACGCTTCGACTCATTCGCCAGGGTGGACAGCGTCTAGCAATGCCCTTTACAGGTTTTACCAGCAACACTCTGTACACACCGGTGCCCAACCCTATCTTTGGCTCTCTCTTAGAACAGATGGATGACCTGGCCGAGTTGAAAGTCACGCTACGTGGACTGTGGCTGCTGCACCGAAAAAAAGTCTCACCCCGCACAATGACGCTAGCCGAATTTCTTAGTGACCGCTCCTTAATACGAGGGCTTTCCGTCTCGGACCGGGATCCGGCGAAGGAGATACGTCGCGGGCTGCAATTGGCGGTACGTCGTGGTACGTTCTTGGTTCACGGTGAAGAAGGCTCGGATCAGGTTTTTCTACTGAACAGCGAGGCCGACCGGCGGGCATTGGTGCGACTGGAGCGATCTGACGGACCGGTCACGGCCAACGTCATGCAAACAAGCGCTGAGCCGCTTCTCGGCCACACGCGGCCTAACATTTTCGCTTTATATGAAGACAATATAGGCACACTTTCTCCGATCCTAGCCGAACAATTGAAAGAGGCCGAAGAGCGGTACCCCTGGAACTGGATCCGGGAAGCTTTCGAGATTGCGGCGGCCCATAACAAGCGGAGCTGGCGATACATCGTCGGCATCCTCCGGCGATGGGGGGCTGAAGGGAAAGAAGCGGGGAAGGACGAGGGGAAAGACAATGGAAAGCCTGGGCGACATTCTCCGAAGGATCAGCGACAGAAGTACCTTGAGGAGTACGAACGGCGACGGGGTCGTTATTCCGGAAACCCCTCCTGAGGCAGAACTCTGCCCCCGGTGCAACGGCAGTGGCTGGGTTACCAAGCGGGTTCATTTCGGGCACCCTGAGTTCGGCCAGGCTATACCGTGCCACTGCCAGGGCACTCAAGATATTACCACCCGGATAGCAGCCCTGCGCCGCTACAGTAACCTGGGCGCCTTGTCCCGAATGTCATTCGACACAACCAGATTGGAAGGACCTTTGAGGGACTCCGCCAGCCAACGGTTTTTCACCGAGGCGCTACCCGTCGCAACAGCCTTCGCTGAGGATCCCCAAGGATGGCTTGTTATCACCGGCCCCAGCGGCAGCGGCAAGACCCACCTGGCCGCAGCGGTAGCCAACCGCTGCATCGAGCGACAGCATACAACTTTTTTCATTGTGTCGACCGATCTGCTAGATCACCTGCGGTCGACCTTCTCTCCCGACAGCCCGGTGACCTATGATGATCTGTTTGATCAAGTGCGTAACGTTCCTCTACTGGTACTGGACGATCTAAAGACGCAAAGCGGTACGCCTTGGGCCCAAGAAAAGCTATTCCAAATAATCAATCACCGCTACAACAACGCCCTGCCCACAGTGGTCACAATCCGAGGCCCGCTCCAGCGGCTGGATGAGACTTTACGCACCCGATTTGAGGGCGAAAGCAGCTTCTCTCGAGTGCTACAACTTGGGCACTTCAATAACCGGTTGGATTTGAGCATCGGCATTATCCCCACCGAGATGCTGGCACGAATGACGTTCGAAAACTTCGATTTGCGGGGCGGCAAAGGCGCCGGAGCCAAAGACCGGGCAACACTGGACGGAGCTACTAGGGCCGCCCGCAGCTTTGGGGATTCCCCTGAGGGCTGGCTGCTGCTGACCGGCCCTAGGGGCTGCGGTAAGACCCACCTGGCGGTGGCCGCAGCTGGCCTCAGCCTCCAACAAGGGCGCCAGGTATTCTTTGCTTTCGTCCCAACCCTGCTCGACCACCTTCGCGCCACCTTCAGTCCAGATAGCCTCATCGGGTACGACGAGCTGTTCGATCAGCTAAACACTGTCCCACTGCTAGTACTGGACGACCTGGGCTCCGAAAGCAGTACACCGTGGGCCGAAGAAAAACTTTACCAAATCGTGGTCCACCGGCACGAATCCAGACTGCCCACGGTGATAACCACGGCATCGGAGATCGACGACCTGGAGAAATCCAAGCCACGTATTGCCGCCCGCCTGGTAGACATCAACGTGGTCGACTGGGAACCAATCACCGCCCCCAACTACCGTGACCAGCGCTGATAATCCAGTCCGAAGAAAGTGCGTCGTGCCGGCATTTCGGCGAACACCCCCCAGTCAGATACACTAACGACTACTGACCCTCTTTGTAACGGGGGTTAGGCGGATTCCTTGCTCCTCGCGACAGACTAACAATTGCAGGTTCCATAGTCTGCTGGAATGACGGGAGATAAGAATAGCCTGAAGATTCAGTATGTCAGCATCATGCGCTGGATTTCTGACGGGTCGCGGGTGAGGGTCAGCGCCAGCATCAGCAACACCCGGGCTTTTTTTGGCGCCAGATTGTCAGCGACTATGTAACCGTCCTCTTGGAACCGCCTAACGCGCATGACCCGACCGCTGCCGGTGTGGGTCGCCAATACCACCGGCGTCCCTCTGTCCCTTACTTCTTTCAGTGCCGCCATAAACTGAGGCGGTGAACCGCCGCTCCCATGGCCTGCCGCAACGATCCCTTGTGCTCCGCCTTGGGCCAACGCCCTGATAGCCACGCCGTCGGCTCCCGCGTAGGCGAAAGCGATATCCACTCGGGGCAGATCGTCCACACCGGACACGTCAAACTCGGTGGCCGTGGTGTGTGCCTTGTCAGGCCTCCGGTAATAAACGATTTCTCCATCCGAGTCAGCGTAGCCAAGGAACCCGAAATCGGGCGTCTGGAAAGTCTCCAAGCGATAGCTGTTGGTCTTGGTCACCTCTCGTGCAGCCTGGATCTCGTTGTTCAGAACCGTGAGCACCCCCCGTCCGGCAGATTGGGGGGCGCCGGCAACGCGGAGACAGTCCGATAGGTTCACGTCCGAGTCGGTTCCCATTCCGGAGGGAGGCCGCATCGCTCCAGTGACCACCACCGGCCTGTCGGACTTAATGGTGAGGTTCAAAAAATAAGCGGTCTCCTCCAGAGTCGCCGTACCGTGGGTTATAGCCACACCCGCTGCAGCCGGGTCCTGGCTGAATATCTGATTAATCCGCCTGGCCAGCCCCAGCCAATGCTCCAATGTCACGTCGGTGCTACCCAGATTCAAGAACTGTTCGGGGATAACCTCCACCTCTAAGGCGATCTCGGGCACTCGGTTCAGCATTTCCTGAATAGTGAGGTGGCGGTTGTCGTAGCTGTAGTTGATGTGATCGGTGCGGCTGGCCCCAAGGAACGATATGCTGCCTCCAGTGCCCACCAAATACACCCTCGGCTTGGGCAGAATGCTCATCGGACACCTCCCTGCAATCTGAGTCGTTAGGGCATCTACCTGCCAGCGCCCCGAAGTATAAGGTCTGCCGCAAAGACGTTCAAACGAGCATCGTGGCCCCAGAACGAGACACCGGCTCGGGTTACCATAGTGGGCCGTATGGCCCACTATGGTAACTTGCCTTCCCCGTGTAAGACACATGTGCTATTCTCTAAATCAACAGTAGACAATAACTTCATCCCGCTGGGTCGGGCGCCCACGGGTCAACTAACCCACAGCTCAATCTTATATGTGGACTTCAGGGACAGGCTCTAGACCCGTAATTCTGGGGCAAGGCGGTTGTGGATCACCTTCCCAGCATGCCCTAGGTCCCGGCAGTTACCAAATAATCGAACAGAACACAGCGGTTAGCAGCCACAGGGCACGCCCGAAACCCTGGCACCCGCATATAAGGAGGTGGCCACATTTTGGTTACCCTTTGGACGCTCAGAGGGTTGGGCGCCGGGGGGGGTGGGGTTCTCGGTTGGAGACTTGGTCTTTATATTGCGGACTTATCATCTAATGAAGAAGAGTTCCTACCATGGGGGCTGGTTCTTACACTGGCCGGCATTTTGTTGGGCGGCCTTATCGCCCCGTATCTGACCCTCAAGCCCTGGCGCAAATGCGCCGATTTCGTTTCATCGTTACCCGGCTCAGCGTTGGTCGCAGCAATCTTGGGCCTATTGGTTGGCCTTATCGTAGCCTCGCTGGTCTCCATTCCTCTATATACCCTGGATGGATGGCCCGGGTGGGCAGTTCCCATTATCGTCTCGCTCGTCCTGGGTTGCGGTGGCCTTTTGCTGGGCGTTCAACGAGAGAGGGACATGCGGGCAATATTCCCAGGCCTCGAATCGGGCCCTACCCACTCCATACCTTCGGTTTCAGGATCGTCCAAGTCGTCCCGAAACGGAAACATTCTTGTGGACACCAGTGCGATCATTGACGGTCGCATCGCCGACTTGAGCATTACCGGCTTTTTAGAAGGCGCGTTAGTTGTCCCGCGTTTCGTGCTAGATGAGTTACGCCATATCGCCGACTCCAGCGACCCGATGCGCCGCATCCGCGGGCGTAGAGGATTAGAGGTGCTGAGCCGCCTGCGCAAGGACGAAACCGTCCCACTACAAGTTCTGGATGTAGGCGTTGATAACGGCGTCGAGGTGGATGCTCGTTTGGTGCAGTTGGCCCGCAGCATGAAATCGTCTATCTTGACCACCGATTACAACCTGAACCGAGTCGCCGAGCTCCAAGGGGTTCAGGTCCTAAACGTAAACGAACTAGCCAATGCCCTTAAGTCCATCGTGCTCCCAGGAGAAGAGCTTCGGGTGAATATCGTCCAAGAGGGCAAGGAGGCCGGCCAGGGCGTCGCCTATCTAGACGACGGCACCATGGTGGTGGTCGAAGGGGGGCGACGTTACTTGAACGCTTTCCACGACGTGGTCGTAAGCCGCGTTTTGCAGACCGCCGCTGGGCGGATAATTTTCGCCCAACTCAAGGGCGTCTGAGCGCAGCTGTGCTGCCCGATTCCGCACAGGGCAGCACACTTGGGGTAGTGGTGGTCGCCGCCGGACAGAGTACCCGAATGGGAGGCATAGATAAGACTTTTGCACCGCTTCTGGGTGCTCCACTAATTGCCCACACTCTAGACCAGATAGAAGCTTTTTCGCCGGTCACAGAAATATCGTTGGTGCTGGCCGTAGATTCGGTACACCACGGGCAACAACTTGTGCGTAGCAGAGGCTACCGTAAACCCATCCATGTTATCCCAGGTGGCCAGAGGCGCCAGGACTCAGTCCGCCACGGGCTGGAGAAGCTATCTCCATGCAACTGGGTAATGGTGCACGACGGCGCTCGCCCGTGCTTGGACAGATCGATTTTGGAACGCGGTTTGGATGCCGCTATGGCGTACGGCGCGGCCGCAGCCGGAGTGCCGGTCAAGGACACAATTAAGAGAGTATCCGATGACCTGATGGTGACCAGCACTCCCGACCGGTCACACCTGTGGGCTGCCCAGACTCCCCAGATATTTCGCTATTCCCTCCTTTTAAAAGCCCACCGCGAAGTCGCCGGGCCGGTAACCGACGATGCTTCCATGGTAGAGAACATACAGCATCCGGTGCAAATGTTTCAGGGTTCCTACGAGAATATCAAGGTGACAACCAACGAAGACCTAGACTTGGTGGAAGCGTTCTTGCGGGCCAGGGCAGAAAGCGGCCGATAACCGTACCGGCAAGTTCCCAAACCCGTCTCTCCTACAGACCTAGGGATTTACTCTCCTTGAGCCACTGTCGTAGAATTCCGACAGCATGACGGGCACGTCCACATTCGATATTAGAGTAGGTTTCGGTTTTGACTCTCATCCGCTGACAGCCGGCCGCAGGTTAGTGTTGGGCGGTGTAGAAATACCCCACACCCACGGTCTGGCCGGGCACAGCGATGGTGACGTTGTCGTGCACGCCATCATGGATGCTCTGCTAGGGGCGGCAAACCTGGGAGATAAAGGCATGCAGTTCCCATCCAATGATCCCCAGTATAAGGATATCTCTAGCCTGCTGCTTCTTACCAAAGTCGGCGCTCTCTTGGACGAGGCTGGTTGGCGGGTTTCGAACCTAGATGCTACAATAGTGGCACAAAATCCCAGACTGGGATCCTTCATTAAGAGCATGCGGGAGCAGGCTGCCAAAGCCCTGTCCCTGTCTCCGGACCGCATCAGCGTTAAGGCGACCACTACAGATCATCTTGGTTTCGTTGGCCGTGAGGAAGGCATCACGGCTTACGCTGTGTCCTCAATCGTTTCAAGTTAAGTACCGGTCCCCAGCGGTATTATGAAGCTATACTACTCTCTTACCAGCGATGCGTCGGAGTTCTCTCCCGCCGACAGCAAAACCGTCAAGATGTACGTCTGCGGGGTAACTCCCTATTCCTCGACCCATGTTGGCCACGCCCTCAGCTACGTCGCGTTTGACGTCCTGCGCCGGTACCTAGAGTACCTAGGTTTTCAGGTACGCCACGTCCAGAACTTCACCGACGTGGATGACAAAATCATCCAGCGAGCCCAAGAGGAGGGGATTGATTTCAACGAGCTTGCCCAGCAGTTTATCGACGACTTCTATCGGACCATGGACTCCCTCAACGTCCAGAGAGCTCACGTATATCCTCGGGCCACCCAGGAGATCGGCCCCATTTTGGAGACCATCGGCTCCTTGATCGACGGCGGCTACGCCTATCCCGCAGGCGGGGACGTCTATTTCCGAGTAGAGCGGAGTGCCGGGTACGGCAAGTTGAGCCACCGCACCCTGGAAGGGATGCAGGCAGGCGCCAGGGTTGAAATCGACGACAACAAAGAACACCCCATGGACTTCGTCCTGTGGAAGGGCGCCCGGTCTGGAGAGCCCTCTTGGGACAGCCCCTGGGGAGCCGGACGGCCCGGCTGGCACATAGAGTGCAGCAGCATGTCTATGACCTACCTGGGAAAGACACTGGACATCCACGGCGGCGGTCAGGATCTGGTCTTTCCTCACCACGAGAACGAAATCGCCCAGAGCGAGGCCTCCACCGGTGCCGTTCCCTTCTCCAGGTATTGGGTGCACAACGGGCTGTTGCAGTTGGGGGACGACAAGATGAGCAAGTCGTTGGGCAACCTCGTTTCCGTTGAGAACGCCCTAGCCCGGTACTCACCGGATGCCATCCGCCTATACTTTTTAAGCTCTCATTACCGCAGTCCCTTGGTCTACACCGACGAGGGCTGTGCCGCCATGGAACGTAGTCTGGACCGACTGCGCCACGCCTTGCGCCCCGCATCCACCACCATCGGTGAAGGACAGCCTGTTGACCCGTTAACGTTCCAAGAACAGTTCCTAGACGCCATGAACGACGACTTGAACACTCCGAGGGCTCTGGCTGCCCTTTTCGACCTGGCCCGGGAAATCAACCGCGGCCGCGACGACGACCGCACTGTCGTCGCGGCCCAGGACTGTTTGCGTCATTTGGGGGGCATCTTGGGCCTGTCATTCGAAGACCACAGAGAACCCGGCAACGACCATCTAGCGGTTGGTCCCTTCATAGAGCTGCTACTTGAGACCAGAGCCCAGCTTCGGAAGGCCAAGCAATATCAGCAAGCAGACTTGATCCGCGAGGGCTTGGAACGCCAAGGTGTCGTTGTAGAAGACACAGCACAGGGCCCGGTTTGGGAATACCGCCCTACTTCGTGATAGTTCGCCGCCTTCCGTCCTGCAACAGACCTATCCAGTTCCATGCACGTTAGGTGACTATCTCTTTGGACAACGCTGTAATAGGTTCTTTGGCCAACGTCGTGGGCACGTCCAACGTCCTGACTGATCCTTTCGATCTAGACCGCTACACCGGCGACGCACTGTCTCCAACCAGAGCCTTCGGAGCCGAGGCCGCCTTTGAACGCCTAGCCGATGTCGTGGTAAGGCCCAATTCCACCTCCGAGGTCGCGGCAATAATGCGCCTGGCAAACGAACACCGCTTGCCGGTGGTCCCCTACGGCGGCGGCACTGGAGTGATGGGTGGCACCGTGCCCGTCCAAGGCGGCATCGTACTGGACATGCAACGAATAAACCATGTCTTGGTCGTTGACCCGGTTAGCCTGACCGCGGAAGTCGAAGCTGGAGCCATACTGGGGGCCGTTGAAAGCATGCTGGCCGAGCAGGAGTTGATGCTGGGACACGACCCGTATAGCGTCCCCATCGCCACCATCGCCGGTACCATCTCGACCAATGGTGTCGGCTACCGTGCTAGCGCTTACGGCCCAATGGGCGATCAGGTGGTAGGTCTGGAAGCCGTGTTACCAGACGGCCGGGTAGTCTCGACGCGCTCGGTACCTAAGTACTCTTCTGGCCCTAATTTGAACCACCTGTTCATCGGCGCCGAGGGCAGTTTCGGCGTTATCACCAAGGCCATTATCAAAGTCTTCCGGCTCCCGGAAATGCAGATCTTTTCTGCTGTAGCCTTCGACTCCTTCGAGCAAGGCTTCAATGCGGCTATCGAGATGCTGGGGGTTGGAATCCGGCCTGCGCTGTTGGACTTAACCGAGGAAGAAAACAACATCCGACTCCACCTGTTGTTTGAAGGGTTCGAAGAAGGTGTGGCAGCACAGGAAAAGAGATCGATGCGCATCTGCTCCCAAGCTGGAGGCCGTCCGGAGGGGCCCGGACCAACCGTGGCCTACTGGAAGACGCGGCGCGATTCCGCCGAAAGCTACAAGGACTCAGCGTTGGGGAAGCCCCGCAGCGTCCGCTGGGCTCGGTGGCAAAGCAAGAGCGGGTTCGACTACTTGCACCTGGCTCTGCCCACCTCACAAGTATTGGAGTATCGCCGGCAAGCGGACAAAATAATCGCCACAGCAGGCATAAAATCGGTGGAATACGCCATTTGGAGCCGGCCGGAACTATTTTCCATGATGATTGTGCCGGAGTCCGGCGGCGAAGCCGAGTCCAGAGAACGACTGGCGGGCGCGGTGGACCAGGTCCTCAAGCTGGCCCAAGACATGGGCGGGACAATGGAGTATTGCCACGGCGTGGGCGTCAAGTTGAACCATCTGCTAGCACGGGAGCTGGGCACCGGCCATGAAATCATCCGCGCTCTAAAGAAGACGTTGGACCCCCATAACATCATGAACCCCGGGAAGCTCGGCCTCTAACTCACAGTCACACCCGCTGCCTCATTAGGACCTCCCTCCTCGGTCTTCGCGCACCCAAACAACCCACCCGCTGGACCTTCAGCTTGGGGCCCCTATCTGGAGCAAGCTACGGTCCCAGAATGCTCATCGTTGCTGGCTCTCTTTGGAGCGGCCTTGTGATATTCAAGATCATAATGCTATGTCAGGACAATTATCTATTGCCCTCATTGCAGAACCAGTATATTATGAATAGTAATCACTGTGCATCTACAATATCACATATCGTGATGCTAATTCGAGTCTTAGGAGATAGAGCCAAATGGTCTCAGTTCACATAGGCGTCAGGTAAGTCAAGGAATCCAGTTCTAGAATGCTGAACCGAGTTGAAGCGGGACTGGTCGCAGTCTACGGCTGGTTGTCTGGGCCACCCATGTCCGATTTGGACCGGCTCCACAAACAGCTCGAGACGATCCGCCAGGGCAACCGCATCGGGTTCTAGACAGCGAACCACCTTTGCGGCGGGCACTGATCTCATTGTCCTACGGAAAGAGCAACAGAAGCATCAACCGCTTTACTCTTTGAGACATCGGTAGTGTATTCGGACTGCCTGTCTCACCGGTGATCGGTAGCACATTATCTCCTGGTTGGGTAAAATGTGGCACTGCCTGAACAGGGCGTAACTTATAATCACCAACCCAGAATGTTGGGGGAGCATTCCATGCTAAAACCCCGGGTTTTCGTTAGTCGACAGATGCCCTCGGACAGCCTAGAACTCATCGGCCAGTCGGCCGACGTGTCAGTATGGCCAGGCGAGGGACCGCCCACCCCAGACGAGCTCAAGGAAAACCTGGCTGATGTCGAAGGGGTGCTTGTCAACATTATGGATCGAGTCGACGGTAACTTGTTGGATGGTGCACCGCGCCTGAGAGTAGTTAGCCAGGTCGCTGTCGGATTGGACAATGTTGACATCGCAGAGTGTTCCCGACGTAACGTTCTGGTGGGCAATACTCCCGGAGTTCTTTCCAAAGCCACCGCCGACCACGGCTTCGCCTTATTGCTGGCCTCGGCTCGGCGGGTAGTAGAGACTGACCGGTGGGTTCGCAGTAACAACTGGAAGATAGCCTACCACCCTCTGTATTGGCTGGGCGCAGACCCCAACGGAGCCACTCTGGGGATCGTCGGCCTTGGTCAGATCGGAATCGAGATGGCCCGACGCGCCGCCGGCTTCAACATGAACGTAATCTACTACTCCCGGAACCGGAGGCCCGACCTGGAAGCAGAATACGATGTGACCCACGCCGACCTGGACACCCTGCTGACTTCTGCCGACTTCGTATCGCTACATGTGCCGCTAACGCCCGAAACGCGTCACCTGATCGGGGAAGCTGAGCTTCGCAAGATGAAGTCGACCGCGATTCTCATCAACCTGGCACGGGGACCGGTGGTGGACACCGAAGCCCTGTGCAGAGCGCTACAAGAGCGTTGGATCGGGGGCGCGGCCCTGGATGTGGTCGACCCCGAACCCATCCCTCAGGACCACCCGCTGCTAGAACTGGACAACCTGATCATCACACCACACATCGGCAGCGCGTCCATCACCTCCCGGCAGCAGATGAGCCTCATGGCAGCGCGCAATTTATTGGCAGGAATCCAAGGCCGTCGGCTGGAGCACTGTGCCAATCCAGAAGTCTATGGCGCCATAGGGATCTAGTAGATACCCACACACAATCGGAGGTGATGAGAATTGGGGGATTGATGGTGTTGGGCGGAGAGGGCGGGATTCGAACCCGCGAGAAACTTGCGCCTCTACGCGAGTTCCAGTCGCGCCCGTTCGTCCACTCCGTCACCTCTCCAACACGGCGGGGACACCCGCGCAGGGGCCTATCATCTGAACGGCCCGGCCCCCCTGGACGACAATCGCCATTATAAAGACGGGCCCTCTGGGCTGTCCACAGGTAGTTGGCCCACCGGCGGTTTCCTCATATTGCCACTTCAATTGGTTCAGCGGGTACTCTATAATTGGCTGGGCTAAACATACACTGACGGCATTTGCCGTCCGGGGGATCCGAAAATCGAACCGGGAGTAACAGTACCGATGGCCGACTCAGGCTTTGTTAAGGTCGCCCAGGTGAGTGAAATCAAGCCTGGCGAGATGATGATGGTTAATCTTGGCGGAGACCAGGTCTTGCTGGCCAACGTTAATGGCAATATTCACGCTGTTGAAGACATTTGCTCTCACGCCTACGCCTCTCTATCCGAGGGAGACCTAAATGGTGAAGA
>CAZYBD010000187.1:0-4852 GCA_964645515.1 uncultured Dehalococcoidia bacterium
AAACAACGGCGAGCAGACCCGGTCCGACCGAAAATCGCCAGGCAACAAAATCATTGACAATAGAAAGAGCCCGGTGAAATATTCAGCTGCGTGTAAGTCTGACCGGCTCCGTCGGAGCTAGTCAGCAGGTCACGCTCCGGAAGTCCGGCTTAGAGATTCCGTTCCAGCTCTTGCAATGACATCCACGGTCAACTTGTCACGCCCATCGTACCTAACTTCACCGGATATTGCGTGCCGCCGAAACCCCGGCCCATCGTCGAACCGTTCCACTAGCTTCGAATTATTCTCGCCCCAGTTGGAAGGCTGAGAGGTTTCCTTAACATGCAAATGCGCGATTTTGTCGTTCGATTCGCCGGTGAGGGCGGTCAGGGTGTTGTGACTTCGGCTGAAGGTCTAGCGCAATCCTCGACACAAGTAGGCTACCACGCCCTGACTTTTGCCACTTTTCCTTCCCAGATCCTGGGCGGCCCCACCTGGACACAAGCGCGAATTTCTGTCGACGCGGTTCTGAGCCCAGGCGACGACGTCGATGTCCTAGTGGCGTTCAACAGAGAAGCCTACGACGCTCATTCCCAAGAGGTACGTGAAGACGGCGTAATTATCTTTAATTCCACCGAGTTCGAACTGGAGGAGGAGCCCCGAGGGCTTGGACTACCCATCGAAGACTTGGCCAAGTCCACCGGCAACAACCGAGCTGCCAACATGGTGATCATGGGCGCCCTGGCTCACCTGGTCAACATGCCTAACGAGTACCTGGAAGAATTCGTGGAAATGCGGTTCAACCGGGGACGCGCGGGCGACGATGAAATCATCAGGTCCAATATTCAGGCATTGGGCTTGGGACGCGAACACATCGCCAGCAGCGGATTCAGCCTCGGCGACTTGGCCCCGGCGCAAAGGCCGGAACACCCTCAACTTATGATCAAGGGCAACGACGCACTATCGTTGGGAGCGATTGCTGGAGGACTAGACTACTACGTGGGATATCCGATCTCTCCGGCGACCCCTATACTCCTATACATGGAACGCAACCTAGTGGGGAAGGACCGGTTCGCCTACCAGGTAAGTTCCGAGATCGAATCGATAACCTCCATCCTGGGCGCCGGTTATGCCGGAAAGCGAGCGATGACGGCAACGGCAGGGCCAGGCATCTCGCTCATGAGCGAGGGTTTGGGCCTGAGCTGGATTGCCGAAATCCCATTGGTAGTGGTGGACGTGCAGCGGGGCGGTCCCGCCACCGGACTGCCCACCAAAACTGAGCAATCCGACCTGATGAGTTGCATGTTCCCGGCCCACGGTGACGTTCGGCTCCCGATTATTGCCGTCGGGACGGTGGAAGAATGCTTCTACGGAGCTATCAAGGCAATCGAATGGGCCGAGAAATACCAGGGCCCGGTAATATTGATGAGTGAAATGGCCCTGGCGGAACGGGCGCAGAATATTCCCAAGCCCGACCTGAGCAAGATAGAGTCCCCCAAGAGGTTGGTATACAACGGCACCAACGGCTACCAACGATACGCTGGCGGAGAACTCTCCCCTATGCCGATACCGGGGCGCCCTGGCGCCTACGTGGCCAACGGCAGCGAGCACGACGATATCGGCGACACCACCCACCTGGGGGAACGCCACATCCAGATGACCGAGCGCCGTTTCAGCAAAATAAAGCTCTTGGAAGAAGACGATTACGAAAGTGACGGCACCGAACAACTCATCGCCGTAATGCCCTGGGGCGGCAGCAAGGGCCCGGCCCTGGAAGCCTACCAGACCTTGAAGCAACAGGGACTGCCGGTTGCCTGGTACTACACTATGTTTCTCAACCCGCTTCCGCCCAAACTGCTGTCGGAGCTGAAACAAAAAGAGTTGGTCATCGTTCCCGAGCTCAACTACCAAGGTCAGTTTTCCAGCATTCTTCGGTCATGGGGGATCAAAGCCGAGTCCATCACCCAATACACCGGTCTTCCTTTCAAAGCCCGGACCCTCGTTGAGCGGATCACCCAGATGACCAACACCTACTTGAAGGAGGCTGTGGAGGTATGAGCAAAAAGAACCCCGAGTACGACTTTAAATGGTGCCCCGGTTGCGGCGATTTCGGTGTGCGCCGCGCACTGGAATTCGCAATGATCGACCGGTTGGAAACCACCGGACTCCCCATGGAAAACAACGTGGTAGTCGCTGGGATCGGTTGCTCCGGTAACCTGGTTCACCTGCTGGAAGGTGACCAACCGTATGGAATGCACGGCATCCACGGCCGCTCCCTACCCATCGCCTTGGGTGTCAAGATGGCCAACCCGGAACTGAACGTGGTTGTCGTCGCTGGCGACGGGGATTTTCTGAGCATCGGCGGCGAGCACATCGGCCCTCAAGCCGCGAGAAACCTGAACATATGCGCAGTCATCATGGACAACGGTGTTTACGGCCTGACGAAAGGACAGAGTTCCCCCACTACCAAATTGGGAGTGGTGACCAGTTCAACTCCTTTCGGGAAGATGGAAACGCAAATCAACCCCTTGGAGCTCTACCTGACCCTCGGGGTATCTTACGTGGCCTCGGGCTTTTCCGGACAGCCACGGCCTCTTAGCCAACTGATCAAAGAGGGTATGGAACACTCGGGATTCTCCATAGTCCACGTCCAGTCCCCCTGTACGACTTATAACGATACCTTCGACGAGTTGAAGGGCGATATCAAAAATGGCATCGAGCCCACCCTTCGCCCAGTGCCCAACGAACACGACCCGTCGGACCGTGACGCCGCCTACGGCCTGTTACGTCAGGGAGGTATCCCCGTTGGGGTCGTCTATAAAGACGATTCGCGGCCAGCCTTGGATCAACGGGTCGAAGGCATCTGGGACGCGACCAGATCAAAGTCGGCGGAAGAACTCATGGCTACCTTCGAGTTCTGAAGCACCCGGCAAGGCCATCAACCGAAAACTCCCCGCTTAGCCGCGGGGAGTTTTCGGTTATGCGCACTACATTCGGCCGCCGCATCTTCCTCCAGATTTTGTGACCCGCTTACGACACCCCTCAAGTAGGGCCAGTATCCCCTTCTCTCAGGCCTCGGGGCAAAATCAAAGTCCCAGACGCCGAATCCCTGTTGTGGGACTTTTCGTTCCAAAGTTGGGGCTGGCCGATCAACTGCTGGCGGCAGGTTCCTCCACTTCCAATGACTGGTATTTAGAAGGGCACTTGACCAGAATGTTGTCTGCCTGGAATACGTGTCCTTCGCCGGCGCTCCCTTCCAAAATAATCTCAGAATGGGGGTTGAAGAACAGGTCGGGCAAGACCCCATTATAGCTGGCCAACAGCACCGCCCCGGAAGCCTCACCGTCTTTATCAGTCAGTTGGAAATGGGACAAGGTCGATTTTCCCGGACGTTCAAACGTCCCGTCGACCAGTTTCCCCGACACCCGCACCAGCCGCCCGTCTTGGACATCAACCTTTTGGTTGAACTCACTAACCGTCAAGAAATAGAGCGCATTCCCAGGGAAAGCAGCGTAAATCATGTAGCCCAACGCCAACACAATCACCGCCCCGAGAATCAAGAACCGGGTCCGGTGTGAGCGGCTTTCCGCGCTATCGTCCAGCGAACCCAGAGATGGTACGCCCCTGTTATCCAATAGGAAGCTCTCTTCCCCAAGCGGCTAAGATATCTCGGTTGTGCCATCTTACGCCAGCCTTGGACTTACTTTAGCGAGCATAGCATTTCGTCGCTGCAGATGCCAGTCAAACCAGCCAATAAGCACAAGCAATAATACGGGCGTCGCTCCAGTTTGGATATTCGCGGGAACCCTCCGCGCCTTGCAATTGCTAAAGTCACTAAGTAGAATCCCCACTGTCCACAGGCGCAATGCCCGCAGATGTTCTCACCCCATTCACCAGGCTCCACACATTATGGAATCAGCTATTTCACTCCCCTGGTCGGGTTTGAATCCGATCTATCCTCCGCAAAGAATAGCAATCATCCACCAACGGTTTCACGTTGATGGCTAACCGGTCTGAGTCCGCCATATCGGCCCAGGCGCTTGAGAAAAGCTACGGCGAATGGCCAGTGCTATGGGAGTTGGACCTTGAAGTCCTGTGGGGCCAGACCCTCGTGCTGTTCGGGGCTAACGGTACCGGCAAAACGACGCTGTTACGAATCCTTTCCACCCATGTCCGGCCCGATAGCGGCACCGTGCTAATAGCCGGACGTGACCTGCGACGACAACCGACGGCCGTGCGGCGGCGCATCGGAGTGGTAGGACACCGGAGTTTCTTGTACGACGACCTCACCTGCAGGGAGAATCTAGTCTATTACGCCCTCCTCTACCGTTTGAGCAATCACAAGTCGCGGGTGGCCGAAGTGTTGAACCGGGTGGGCCTGAACGGAAGGGAAGACCAGCGGGTCAGGACCCTGTCCAACGGAATGCAAAAACGCGCCGCCATCGCCCGAGCCATCCTGCACCAGCCCGATGTGTTGTTACTGGACGAACCGGAGGTAGGATTGGACCGGGCATCGGTGGCCATGTTGGGCGATCTGCTGACGGAATGGACCGCCAGCGGCCGCTCAGTGGTGATGACGACTCACGATGTAGACCTGGGCCTGTCCTGGGGCCAACGCGCAGGCGTTCTCTTGGGCGGCAAGGTTACGTTTCCTGAAGAGGATGACCCCGCTCAGGGCAGCGGCATCCGCAGGGTCCTGGCGAGTGCGATGGACGCCAGAGACTCGAGCGAGGCACGACCGTGACCGAGTTCCTTCAAGCGGTATTGGTGATGGTGTGGAAAGACATTGTCTTGGAACTGCGGTCTAAAGATCTTGTGGTTTCCGTCATTGTTTTCGGCCTCTTGGTCGTAGTGGTCTTCAACTTTGCCCTGA
>CAZYBD010000188.1:0-8756 GCA_964645515.1 uncultured Dehalococcoidia bacterium
CCAACCAGGGGTGGTCGAACTTTCCGTGTTCGATGAGGGCCGGCACCACCCTTAGGGCGATGTTTATGGGTACTGCCAGTCCGACGCCCGCGTTGCTGCCGCTGCGGCTGATGATTTGGGTGTTGATCCCCACCACCCGGCCTAGACGGTCTAATAGAGGACCTCCGGAGTTGCCGGGATTGATGGGAGCGTCGGTCTGAATGACCTCTGGGACGGAGAAGGAACTGGTCCCGCTCTGGATGGTGCGTCCCACGGCGCTAACAATACCAGTGGTCATGGTGAATTCCTGGCCGAATGGGGCGCCAATAGCTACCGCCATTTGGCCGACCTCGACCACTTCGCTGTCCCCGAATTCCACCGGTGTAGCCGAGTGCTCGGGGTCTTCCAGTTTTAGGACCGCTAGGTCCGAGTCAGGGTCGCTACCCAAGACCTTGGCGGTGATCTGGCTACGGTCGGCGAATATCACGGTCACTTCGTCCGCGCCGTCGACAACGTGGTGGTTGGTCACGATGTGACCGTCGCTGTCCCACACAAACCCCGAACCTTCGCCCCGGCTAAAGAAATCTTCTGGGACTCCGTGCGGCCGGTTGGCTCGCTGCTGCTGATTGGTGGCCAAACGCTGGACCACCCGGATGTGCACAACCGACGGCAGCGCTCGTTGGTAAATGCCTGCCAACACGGTCTCGTGGGCCGCCACCAAGGCGTCGGGAGAAATATCGATAACCGTGGGAGCGACAGCAGTTTCGGAAGCTGAAGTGACTGTTTCCGGCCCCTGAGTTGCGGTGGATCCTCCGCCGCAGGCGGACAATACAAAGGCCAGTATTCCTGCGGCTGAAACAAACAGCCACTGCGGTTGTCCGATGTTTGAAATTGACTCCAGTACTCGCATCTCACCTTGTTCCAAACGAATCTGATATCAATATAGCCATTATACGAAATAGAGTCACACCCCGGATTTGGGTTCTCTGACCTGGAGTCGTTCTCTGGATTTAATCGCTCAGACGTTGCTTGCCCGTTTTTTCTTCGAATAACTGCCAAGTGCGGTCGTTGAACGGGTAGTATTTGCCGGGCGAGCATCGCTCGATTTCCAATTGTGCTTTGATTACTTCTTCCACTTCCTCTCGTTCGTGGGCGATTCGGATTACCTCATCCACAGCCGCTCTCGGAACAACCACCGCTCCGTCGTCATCTCCGACTATGGCATCACCTGGCCGCACCAGAACGCCACCACACTGGACGGCGTCATTGACCTGCCATGGCCAGAACTCCGCTGGACCCTGTTTGGCGGTAGTGTTAGCCGAGTACGCCGGGAACCCATAGGACTTGAGGGTGTTGCTGTCCCGCACGGCCCCGTCGGTCACTAGGCCGCCGGCCTGGCGTTGCATCATACGCAAGAACTTGATGTCTCCGCCGATCGAACTGTATTCCCAGCCCATGGCGTCGATTACCAGTACCTCCTCCGGTCCGCACAGTTCTATGGCAACGTACTCCGCCGAATCGGCCCCTTTGGGCTTGTCCGCGGCCAGGTCTGGCCGGTGGGGAACGAACCTGAGGGTCACCGCACGCCCCGCCATGTTCTGCCCCGGCTGTAGCGGCTTTGCCCCGTGGACGAAGCTTTGCGGCCATCCCATCACCCACAACCCGTCGATCAACGTCTGAGTCGGAATGCCACCTAGGACCTTCAAGGTGTCCTTTGAAATCTCAGCAGTAGCAGTCAACGTTTCACCTCGATTGTTGTTTTGTTGTTTTTACCTCGGAGATTGCGGAGAACTGAGATATCCCCATTCTAATCGAGCCGGTGGCGAGTGGTACCTAGGCTGGAGCGCAGGCCCGAATGATGTCGAACGTTTCTTGCTTGGCGTTGCTGCCTGTACCGCCCAGTTGCGAGCTCAGAGGGGTTATGATCGGTAATGTTATGCCGGCATTTCTGTAGCGGCCTAATTTCTCCCGGCATTCCTCGGCTGTCCCAACCAGTCCAATCTGGTTTATTAGACCCTCCGGCACCAGCCGAAGAGCTTCCTCGTTACGACCCTGCTGCCAGACGGTGCTTACGTCCTCCAATTCCTGGGCGAAGCCGGCCTGCCCCATTAACCTGCGGTACCTTGGAAAACGGCCCGCATAGGCGGCTATGGGTTCGCGCATCAAGTTCCGCGCTTCTTCAGGGTCATCGGAGACCGCGCAGGGCAATAGAGTCGCGATTTCGACATCAGTTGGGGAGCGCCCCGCGCGCTGTGCGCCCGCCGCCACATGCCGGGCGGCGGACTCTGCGTGGTCAAGTGTGCACCAGACGAGGATTGCGCCGTCCGAAATCTCGCCGCAGGTCTCCAGCATCTTGGGAAAGACGGCTGCCACGTAGATTGGGACCTGTTTCCGCACCGGATCGAACCACAGGTCGAACCGGTCTATGTCATAAATCTCGCCGTGGTAGGACACATCGGAATCCCGAAGGATAGACCGCACGATGTCCATGCACTCACGCAACCGAGGTACCGGTTTGGTGAATTCCAACCCGTGCTCTGGCTCCACCTGCACCTTGTGGCTGGTACCGAGGCCTAGAATGAACCGGCCGCCTGAAAGGTGATCGACCGTGGCTGCTGCCATAGCTATAGTCGGCGCGCTACGCACGTAAACGCTGGTGATACTGGTGCCCAGCTTAATCTTACTGGTGGCTACTGCGCACGCTGTCAAAATTGAGAATTGGTCTCCTCCGTGCCCCTCTGCAACCCAGGCCGATTCGTACCCTAACTCTTCAGCCAGTCGTACGCAGTCCACAATATCAGAAGGCGAGATGCCTCCGGAAAACCCAACTCCAATACGCTCCATGAGAATCCTCCTGTGTAGCCTGTCCGAGTTGGCGGCCAGTGCCTTCGAAGGTCTATGATATGCCATAACTTCGGGCTCGCCTGCCCAGGGAAACCAGGACGGCCCCAAAATTATACCAATAGTAGATTGAAGCTTTCGATTCCCACAGTAACAACCAACGATCCCGGATACCGTTGGGTTGTGATCAGCCTATGGTTCTTCTCCAGCCTTTCGGCGTTGATGGTGATCAATACCTTTGGGATTCTGCTTCCAGCTATTGCTGAAGACCTGTCGCTGTCTCCCAGTGAACAGGGAATACTGGGATCGGCCCCCCATTGGGGCATAATCACCCTGGCGGTGCCTTTCGGCCTTGCCGCCTCTCGATTCTCGCCCAAATGGCTCACCATGTGGACTCTTTTTGCGGGCACGCTTTGCTTATTCCTACAGAGTTGGGCCCCTGTGTTCGCGGTGCTGTTGCTAGGGCGGTTCCTCTTCGGTGTAGGCTACACCGCCCAACAACCAGCCCGGGCGCTGTTGACAAGACAATGGTTTCGGGCCAGAGAGGTAATAGTCGTAAACGGTATTTCCAACGTCTTCTTCGGGGTGGTGCTTGGCGGTGGTCTGGCCCTGTCTCCGGTACTTCTCAATGTTCTGAGCGACGACTGGCGAATGACGATCAGGGTGCTGGGCATTTTCTTCGCTGTTCTGACTGCCGCTTGGGTCATCTTCGGCAAAGAGCGGGTCACCGAGGAGTTTCAGAACCAGAGGCCGCAGGCGGTGACGGTGATGTTGCGAGAGGTCTTGAGGCACCGGGATTTGTGGATCTGTGGTATCGGGTTCGCCGGGGCCACCACGTCCCTTGGCGCCCTTCTTGCGTTCTACCCTACCTTCATGCTGGAGGAGTACAACGTTTCTCTCAGCCTCAGCGGCAGTAGCTTGGCGCTGAATGTCATCGTGGGTGGCGTCGTCGGCTTATGGGTAGGGAACGCTGCGACCAACTCTGGCAAAGAAGGAAGATTCCTGCAGGGATTGGGCCTTTTGATGGTTGTTACGAATTTTGGACTGGTACTGACCGGTTGGCTCCCTGTGGCTTTCCTTCTGGGTCTTCTCAACGGGTTCGCTTGGGCCTTTTTCCCGATCCTGATAACCGTCCCGTTCAACTTGAGAGGGATACGCCCCAGAGAACTGGCTGTAGCGTTCTCTTTTACCATGATGATGGTCTCCTTCGGCTATGCCCTGGGTCCACTGCTCACCGGGATCATACAAGAGGCGACCGACGACCTGAAATTGGCATTGCTAGTAATGAGCGCGGCGGCGGTGACCTTAATAATCTCAGGCAGGACCCTAACCTTCGACCGGTCAGTCGGAGGGGCAACTGTTTCCGAGACAGCGCCGGGGGAATAGCAACTGGTTTGACACGTATTGTCCGGCTCCCTACACTCCATGCATCAGACGCCTAACACTGAAGATGAAAAAGGTGGTGTCCCATGGCGATACGCCAACCTAGTCCTGAAGATCTGCAACGCATAGCCGAAGCAAATCACTTTGAACTTGGAGAAGATGAGTTGGAAGGCTACCAGCTAATGATTTCTGCTCTCTTCGAGTCCTACGAAGTTCTGGATCAGATGCCGGAAACTAAAGAGCCGCTGAAATATACGGATCGGGACTCTGGAACTCGTCCTACGTTGGAGACGGATCCATATAACGCCATCCTTCGTCGGTGTAGGCTCCAGGGAGCGGCAGAAGGCAAGTTGGCCGGTAAGAGGATAGGTCTCAAGAACAACATAAATGTCGCAGGTATGCCAATGACGTGCGCCTCCAAGGTTCTTGAAGGCTATATCCCAGAGACCGACGCGACCATAGTGACTCGACTCTTAGACGCCGGTGGCGACGTGGTCGCCCTGCTGAACCTAGATAACTTCGCGTATTCTGGCGCTGGTGACACCAGCTCTTTCGGACCGACGCTAAATCCTCACAACACTGACCATTTGGCTGGGGGTTCTTCGGGCGGGTCGGCTGCAGCCCTCTACTACGATGATATCGATATGACTATAGGTGGGGACCAAGGTGGCTCCATACGGATACCCGCCTCCTTCTGTGGTGTGGTGGGGCACAAACCTACCCACAGCTTGGTTCCGTACACGGGAATTGTGGGAATTGACAATACATTCGATCATACCGGCCCGATGACTCGCACTGTCGCTGAGGCCGCCCTTATGTTGGAGGTTCTGGCTGGTAAAGACCCGTTGGATCCCAGGCAAGGTGAGGTGCCTGTCCAACCCTACACTGAGTCGCTCGGTCTTGGCGCCGGCGGAATTCGCATTGGTGTTCTACAGGAGGGTTTCGGCTTGCCTGAATCCGAAGCGGATGTAGACGCCGGAGTGCACAAGGCGTTGGAAATTCTGGGCGAATTGGGGGCCAAACTTGAGACGGTGTCGGTTCCATTTCACCGGAGATCCGCTGGAATAGTTTGGTCCTTGATCTCGGAGGGCGGCACTGCAGCCCTTAGAAGCAACGGTTTGGGTCACGGTTGGGCTGGAGTTTACAATTCAGGGTTAGCCGACGCCATGGGCAAAGGGCTGAAGGCCCAAAGCAAGGACCTCTCTCCACAGGCAAAGCTCGTGTTGTTAGTTGGCTCATATATGACCGATCAATACAATGGACGAATGTACGCCAAAGCTCAGAATGCTCGGCGGGATTTGCGGAAAGCCTACAATGACCTTCTGGAACGATACGATGTTCTAGCAATGCCTACTACTCCTATGAAAGCTCATCGAAATGACGCCAATTCAGATTCAGGTGCGATCCTCACCCACGGTTGGGATATGACTACCAATACTGCCCCGTTCAACATGACCGGACACCCTGCAATCAGTATCCCATGTGGAAAGTCCAACGGGCTGCCCGTAGGGCTGATGCTGGTAGGCAAACATTTCGACGATGCCATGGTGTTACGCGTTGCCAACGCCTTCGAGCAGCATACCGACTGGGAATCCCTATAGTCATCCAAATATCGCGGTACTTCAGTGCCCCTGCAGAGGCGTTGCCTCATTACGGTCATTCTGCAGAGCGCAGTGACGAAGAATCTGGGATGGGATCGAAGAGTGAGACCCGATTCGCGCATCGTGACCCTTCACTGCGCTCACGGTGACATGCTGTGGGATACTTTTGAGCCTCGTCTCTTGGACGAGGAAGATTAGGATGAGGTGTGAGGAAAAGCCGTTCAGCTTGTTTGAGAACCAACTCTCGGGGTAGGCTGAGGGTTGAGATGACATCCTCTCAACCTCCGGTCCGACGAACCACCTTCTAACTATGACGACACGCACTTCCTGGCATAGCGATCATCCACCGGCTTGTACGTGTGCTTGGTGCACGGAAAAGAAGTCCATCAAGAATGAAAACAGGAAGATAGGCCGAAACACCAAGTGTCCGTGCGGGAGCGGAAAGAAATACAAGCGTTGCCATGGAAACTAAATGGGGTAGCGTTCGTAGGATCTGCGGTGACAGGCGGCTACGGCACCGGAACTAGAAACCCAGCCAGAACACCAGGAACCCCAACAACGCCCCCACCCCTGCTCCGGCGGTACCTATCTTAAGCAGTATGCCAACTAGCAGGCCGCAGGCAACGACCTCGTGGTGGCGGTATTCTGGGTCCAATGCTTTTGGCGTCCGGACCGGAAAATCGCCGCGCACCAAAGTGGCGATAGCTACCGCGATCAACGCCCCGGTCATTCCACCTAGAACGATGGCCAGAATCACCATAGCCAATTCCGTTCCCGGTTGAGTAGAGGGTTCACGCGTAACGGAACACCGGATCCGGCAAGCGGCACCGCTACGATCGGCTCTGTTCCAGAAAGAAGGTGCACAACCACCTCATTAGGCTTGACGACTGCTGATGCGTTAAGTCTCCCTGCTCTCAACCCTCGCATTATAGGTTAACGGTAAGCCGTTGGCTTTAGGGATCGCCTTAAATAGCGGAACCATTTTCAAGAGAGGCGTCACAAAAGTAGAGATTCAACAACTAACCTTGTTTGGCTCTGAGCAAAACTGCTGGGCTTAACTTGGGCCCAAACTCCGGCAGGGTCCCGTCTGGTAGGTAGTGTGAATCGCCAGTACTAAACGTCAGACGAATCCTTCTCTGCCGGAAGGAGTTCCTGCGACCACCGTTAGGTTGGTCGCAGACGGAACGGGTTCTTAGAACGAAATATCCCTAATCTACCTGGAGGCACCCGAATTCAATATCTTTCCGTCGATCAGTGTGTTGACCTCGCGGACGTCTTTGTTTATTACGATTCCTTGAGACTCGATGGATTCCACCACCTGCTAGAGATCGGCAGAGAACACCAGGGTGGTCAGGTTGGCACGGATTCCACTGCCACGTACGGAAGTGGAGATTTGTTCCAGTTTCCCTCCAGCAGCTAGTACGAGGGTTTTGGTTTTGCCAAGGGTTCGGGACACAATCTTGACTCCAGCGCGAAGGAAGTCGGAGACGGGTCGCTGAACCTGGTAAGGGGGCTGCTATGGTGGTTAGGTCTACTTGCCTGCGGCGCATTTATAGAGGGCTGACATCTAATAGTCATTGAGAGAGGACCCGGAGGTGGTCTAGACGGAACCGTCGATAACTATGTCAAGGAGGGCAGGTCTACCGGAATCCAGGGCTTTATTGACGGCCGGGCCGAGGTGTTCCGGGTCTTCTATCCTCTGGCCAAGGACGCCCAAGGCGCTGGCGATCGCCGCCATGTCAAACGGTTGAGGGAAGTCCATGCCGATATAGCTGCTGGAGGGTTGACCATTGCCCAGGATGTAGTTTTGATAGCGGTTCATGTTCAGCTTGAGGATTCTGTAGGAACTGTTGTTGCAGATTAGGTAAACTACCGGTATGTCGTAGTTGGCTGCCGTCCAAAGCCCCTGGACTGTCATCATGGCGCTGCCGTCGCCAACTATGCCTACGACCGGGCGGTCGGGATGTGCCAACTTGCCCCCCAGTGCCCCTCCCATTCCCCAGCCGATTGCCCCGAAGTTGCTGCTGGCGTAGATGCTCTTGGGCTCGTCGAACTCCATCGCGCCGTGCAGCGCGTCGCGAGAGGTGATCGAGTCATCGGCGACGATGGCGTCTACGGGTAACGAGGAGGCCAGTTCATGCATCATGCGGGCCGCGAGCATTGGGCGTGCGTTCCATCCTGATCTGACCTGACGCTCCCATAGAGCCCGGTTCTTAGCTTTGGTTTCTGCCGCCAATGCCGACCGGCCTCTGGCTGATTCCCGCATTGCTCCCGAGTAAGAGTTCTCTAAAGCATCACACATCTGACCCAATGCCGCTTTTAGGCTCGCTATAATTCCGACATCGGTCGGCTCGCTCTTCCCAACTTCTCCCGGAGTCGAATCCACGTGGATCAGACGGGTCCCAGGGCCGAGGCTGGGACCGGAAAAGTAGAAGAACCCTTCGAAAACGTTGGTTCCGACCGCCAATACGACATCGCCTTGGGCGAGAGTGTTGCGGCCCTCTAGGACGCCCATGTTTATTCTGCCCATGTATTGCGGGTGGGATGTCGGAAAGTTCATCGCAGCGTAGGAAGCGGCGTATACTGGAGCTCCCAACAACTCGGCTAACCGTACCGCCTCTGGAACACCTTCCGAACGCCCCAACCGGTCACCGACAACCATTATCGGTCGTTGTGCGGTGGCTAGGATGCTGACGGCGGCGTCCACACCGTCCATATCGGCCGCCTGCTTGGCGAACAAGGGCGAGGAAGGCACGATATCCACGTCTGCCTGGTCGTCCAGGGCGTTCGCGGCGAAGCCGACGTACACGGGCCCGGCCGGAGGGGTCTTGGCTTCGGTAAAGGCCCGGCGCATCACCGTCGGCACCTGCTCCGGGTGCGTTATCTCGACACTCCATTTGGTGAAAAGCCGGACCATATCTGAGAGCTCCGTGCGTCCTTCTGCCAGTTTCC
>CAZYBD010000189.1:0-7677 GCA_964645515.1 uncultured Dehalococcoidia bacterium
CGAGAGAGGCGACGACTCCGGGACCAATGGTCAGGTTGGGCACGAAGTGGCCGTCCATGACATCGACGTGCAGAAAGTCAGCGCCACCATCGCGGACTGACCGGGCGGCTTGACCGAGATGCGCAAAGTCGGCCGAGAGAATCGACGGCGCGATTCTTGCCAACTGGAAACTGCACCACGTAGTAAGTCAGGCCGACCTGGAAATCGCAATCACTAAGGCCGCGGCCATCGTAGACGAGCAAAACGCCGGTACCGAAGGCTACGAACCCATGACCGACACCCAGGAGAAGCGAGACTCCCTGCTCCAAGAACCCGCCATAGCTGCGGTACTGCAGATCATTGACGACGGACTCGATTCCCCTAGTGCCTACGTTGAACCAGCCCTCTTCCGCAACCGCCGGGCGGTAAAGATAGCACGTTAACGCGGGTACCCCACGATCGCCCCTCTCAACCAACACTGGCCGGGCGGCTTGAACGAGGACCGCAGGCTAATAGCCTTAGATATATCGCTCTGTGGTGGCCTAAATTCGAGTACAGCAATCAACCAAAAACGCACAGGTTCCCAAATGTCCGGGCGTAGGACAGTCTTGTTAAACGACGAACAACTTTATACCAAACTAAAAGTCAAAGCGGCCGTGGCCGACATAATCAAAGATACCGCCGACTAAGATTACGTTGGGCGTCTCTACTCGGCGCGGGATCCCAATGGCCACATATGGAACCTTGGTTCCTACGGTCGTTTGTCCTACTTCGAAATCGCCGGTAAATGCGCCCCGCCGCTCCCCAATCAACCGTGCCGGAGAATAATTCATGGTAATCGTGGACTCGCAGGTGCACCTTTGGAGCAACAACGTCCCAGTCAACACAGCTCATCGCCAGATGGCTTCCTATACCGCCGATGATGCTCTAAGGGATATGGATGAAGCGGGAGTGGACGCTGCGGTGATTCATCCGCCGGGATGGGACTACAACTCTAGCGAAATGGCAGTTGAAGCGGCCCTCCGGCATCCCACGCGGTTTGCCGTCTTGGGAAAGTTCCCATTGGACACCCCAATCAGCCAATCGTTAATCGACGACTGGAAGCAACAGCCAGGAATGCTAGGGTTGAGGTTCGTCTTCTTACAACCGCCTGCAACCGACTGGTTCTCCGACGGAACTCTCGACTGGCTATGGGCAGAGGCGGAACGAGCCGGTCTGCCTGTTGGAATGGCGGCTGCCGGGATTTTACCTCAAATTGGTCTGGTGGCCGAGCGGCACCCTGGGTTGAAATTGACCATAGACCACATGGGGAGGCCGCAGGGAAAGACTGACGCCGAGGCATTCGAGACGCTACCCGCATTGATCGCCCTGGCCAAATATCCCAATGTAGCGGTCAAGCTCTCGGGCGCGCCCAGCTATTCCAGCCAGCCTTATCCGTACCTCAACATTCACGACTACATTCACGAAATCTATGACGCGTTCGGCCCGGAACGATCGTTCTGGGGCACCGACATAACTCGCATGCCATGCTCATACCGGGAATGTGTAACGATGTTCACGGAAGAGCTACAGTGGCTTTCCGAGAACGAGAAAGAGCTGGTGATGGGGCAGTCGCTCTGCCGTTGGTTGGATTGGGAGTTGCCAGATAGGTAGGGCATCGAGTGGGGGCTAATATATAACTCGCTCCTACGTCTTCGAGATGCTATATCTCTACGGGCTGTCCGCTGTCTATCCATTCGGCGTATGAGCCGTCATAGAGGCGTACGTCGTAACCTGCCTGCTTCATGGCCAAATAGGCCACCGCGGCCCTGACTCCACTGCGGCAGTAAGCGACCACCGGGTCGTTGCGGGTGACACCGACACTGGCCATAACCTCGTCTACCCGGCCTGCGTCTATGAGAAGTTTCCCATTCTCGCCGGCCAATTCGGTCCAAGTAAGGTGTAGCGCACCGGGAATATGGCCGGGCCGTCCGTCCATTTCGGCCTCGCCCCGGAACTCCTCGGCCGACCGGGTATCCAGCAGTTTTACTCCGGATAAATTAACTACTTCATCCAGAGTAGCCCGGAGCTCGGGTTTCACTTTGGGCGTGAATTGCTTGGCTTCGGTCGGCACCGGGCGGTAAAGGACTTCCCTATCCTCTGACTTCCAAGCGTCGTAGAGCAGGTCCATAATGCGGACATCTTCGTGCCCCAAATACTCCAGCACCCAGGCGGCCATAGCGGCGTTGCGGCCATCCTGGTGGTCATAGAGCACTGGAACGACTCCATCACCCAATCCCACTGTTCCGAAAGCTGAGGCCAGTTCGTCCGGAGGGCTCAGGCGGCCCTCGGCATTTTGAAGTTTCTTGAAGGGGACACTTACCGCCCCTCTCAAATGACCCATTAAATAGCGCATCGCCGACCGGGGATCAATAACCAAGATCCCCGGTCGGTCAATGTGTTCGGAGACCCAATCGGCTGAAACGAAAGTGGCCATTAGCCTACCATTTCAAAATCGGTGATGACTGTGGTCGGGTTGACCACCGACTGGGTCACCGGAGACCCTTCCACTGCCAGATGCCAGATCTCTCGGAGCGTCAGTTCGTCGGCATCCGCCCGCACGAAGCATTTGGCGGAGATCCTACCGTAGCCGGGGTTTCCTTGGTCTTCTACTCCAGCCCACTTGCGGATATTATCGAAATACCCTTCCACCGCCACCTCAAGGTCGTAAATTTTAACGCCCTTCTGGGTTGCGTTGACAACGAACCCAACGGTCATGCAACTGCCGATGGCTGATAGCAACTGCTCGTGGGCGCTGGCCGCGACGTCAGTGGCCGTTAGGTCACCGGGCTCGTCCATCTCTGCCACGTGGTTTCGCATGTAGGCCTTAGCTCGCATCCCATCTTGCCAAACGATACGAGATTTCCATGGTCCGGTCACCGCGTTGAAGACCTCGGGATCCTTGAAGGAAGCCAGAACCTGCGCCAACTTCTCCCGAGGGAGTCCGTTCAAGTCTCTTTCCAGTGTCATGCACCACTCCTTGCCGGGTTGAACTACTTCGTACAGTGGCTAGTTAAGCGTACTCGGCCCGCAGAATGGCGGCCGCCTCCGACATCACTTTCAGCTTTTTCGTCGCTATTTCCGATGTATTGACGTTGCGTTCAGCGAAGGTGCCGAAGCCACAGTCAGGGTTGAGGTAGATCTTGTCAGGGTCGAAATATTGAAGGAGTTCCTTCACCCGATCCACTATCTGCTGGGACGACTCAATTTCGTCGGTCCTGGGGTTAACCACCCCCAAGCCGATCTCCTTTTCGTTGGCGTACTCTTTAAAGACTTCCATCTCTCCCGCCCGCGGAGTGGCGCACTCCAGCACCAGTTGGTCAATGTTCATCTGCATCAGGTACGGAAGCATCGGACCGTAATTGCCGCTGAGTAACACGTCCTCACGACGGCTCCAGTTGCCACGGCAAATATGCACTCCGGTCTTGATGCCGGAGATTCCCTGGGTGGTCTCGTTCATAAGGCGAACCGCCATTTCCAGTTCATCGGTGGGGTCACGGCGGTTAGGCAGAGCGGCACACATGAACGTCTCGGTGCTTTCCTCACCGAACACCACCTGACTGAGGATGGGTTCATCCAATTGTATGAAAGCAGCACCTTGGTCTCTCAAGGCTATTATCTCTTCTCTCAGGATGGCAACGACGTCTTTAGCCAGTTCCTCCGGAGTGGGGTAAACCTTGTCGGAAAGCCCTTCAAACCAGCTGGAGCGTGTAAGCATGTAAGGACCGGGCAAAGGCACCTTTATCGGGAGGTCCGTGTGTTCCTTCATAAAGGCCAGTTCATCCACCGCCAGTCCCTGCCGTTTGCGGATGGTATCAACCACGATGGGGCTTTTGATAGCGAAGGCAGGGACGTCCAATGCCCGAAGAACTTCTTCCATTCGGGCCCGATCCTTGGAGTAATTGAGAAGGTCGGAGACCTTCATCAGTTGCATACCAGACAGCTTGTCTACAGCAAATGAGTAGAAATTGTCCCGCCGCTGTTCACCATCGCTTATAATGTCGACACCGGCCTCTTCCTGGGCCTTGATGGTAGCCAACACTTCACGGTCGGCCACGACATTGAATTCAGCCAGCGTGATCTCGCCCTCCTCCTTTTTCCGCAAAGCCCTCACTAGTTCGGTGGACCTGGACCAGCTTCCCACGACGGTGACCGGGAACAGTGTTGAGTCCGCCATTGATCGTTTCCTCCCGGGCCCTACCGCGTGAAATTTCTGTGACGGCGGCCACCCTGCCCAAGCCGACAAAGTCCAGCGTTGGGTCTACCTATATTTACAACATATCCAGCCTTCTCGAGTCTGTCAACTGTGAGCGGCCTGGACGTCACCGTTCTTAGACCAATCCCAAGATCTTCTTGTTGGCGTTCAAGGCGAGGGAGAACCAATTGGACCCGTATTAGGGCATTTGCTGCGGATCGGCTGACCTAATACGTCCCGCCAACGCCGACGTCTGACCACGCGTTCATACCCTAACCTAGGACAGCCTGACCTAGTCGTCCGGGCAATGCTATTCGCAGGAGTCGATTGCGGCAATACTTGGTGGTAACGGCTGAGTTGAAGAACGAATCCACCACAAGGTGGGTACTCACGCAATCGTTCCAGCCAGGTATATGCCGGTTCCATTCGGGTCCTAGCGACATGATCGTTTGAGGAATGCGAATATGTTAGGTGGGATATTAACGTTTGACAATCCAGTCTCCCGGGCTATAGTGGGGCTCGAACTACCCAATGGCCACGCGGACCGAGATCAGTAGCTGGCACTTGCCGGTGTAAGCCCCGATCGCAATTATTACGAAGGTGAGACTTTTCATGACCACCTCTAAGACGACACAGCAGAGCGGAGGCACTGAAGAGTATAAAGTCGTAGGTACCCGTCCCATCCGGCATGATGGACTGGAAAAAGTAACCGGCGCCGCCAAGTATGGCGCCGACACTCATCTGGCGGGAATGCTCCATGGCAAAGTGCTGCGCAGCCCCTACGCTCACGCCCACATCCGGTCCATAGATACCAGGAAGGCCGAGGCGCTACCCGGGGTTACCGCGGTGGTTACCTCGAAAGACTTCCCGATCATAAGCGACCAGGTCATAGATTTCGCCGAGACCCAGGGAAACGCCAGGATGATGGCGGAGCACGTTATGGCCAACCAGAAGGCCCTGTACCAAGGCCACGCCGTCGCTGCCGTAGCCGCAACCAGCCCTCACATCGCCGAGCAAGCCTTAGACCTGATCGAGATCGACTACGAGGTCTTGGAACCAGTGCTGTCTGTGCAGAACGCGATGCGTGAGGACGCGCCCATTATCCACGAAGACATGACGACCTACTATCGGGTAGACCGTCTCTCCAGAGGTGAGGACACCGGGGTCCACGGGAACGTGGCTGGTCATATACAACACCGGTTGGGTGACGTAGAAAAGGGTTTCAGAGAAGCGGAAGTTATATTGGAGCGGGAATTCAGTACGGCGACGGTGCACCAAGGGTATATAGAGCCCCATGCGTCCACCGCCACCTGGAATCTTGACGGCCGATTGACCGTATGGACTTGCACTCAGGGCTCGTTCGCTATCCGTAGCTCGACTGCTGCGATCTGCGGGGTGCCAGAGAGTATGGTTCGGGTGATTCCCACGGAAATCGGCGGCGGGTTCGGGGCCAAGATCACCACCTACCTTGAGCCACTGGCGGCAATCCTCTCTCGGAAAAGCGGACGACCCGTAAGACTGGTAATGCCGCGCAAGGACGTCTTCGAGGGCACTGGCCCCACGTCGGCCTCCACAATGCGCACCAAGATCGGCGCCACCAAGGACGGAAAGATCACGGCGGCAGAGGTCTGGATGGCCTTCGAGGCCGGGGCGTTCCCTGGTTCGCCTGTGGGCGGAGCCACCTTGTGCGCCACCGGGCCCTACAACATCGAGAACCTGTTGGTCGATGGCTACGACGTGGTGGTGAACAAACAGAAAGTTCAGGCCTACCGAGCCCCTGGACAGCCTCAAGGCGCCTTTGCCGTGGAGCCCGTCATCGACGAATTGGCGGAAACACTCGGCATGGACCCCATGAAGCTTCGGCTGAAAAACGCCGTCAAAGAAGGCGACCGGATGCCCAACGGAGTCGCCCACCCCCGGTTCGGTGTGACAGAGTTGGAAGAAGCCATGAAGAACCATCCCCATTACACCGCGCCTCTCGACGGTCTGAACCGCGGGAGA
Organism: uncultured Dehalococcoidia bacterium; assembly: GCA_964645515.1. Lineage (GTDB taxonomy): Bacteria > Chloroflexota > Dehalococcoidia > Lucifugimonadales > UBA3495 > VXOI01. The sequence continues at coordinate 6,215 of CAZYBD010000189.1, forward strand.
GGCGTGGCGGTGGGTTACCGCTGGCAGGCGGGCCAAATCTCCTCGGCCACCATCAACGTCAATACCAATGGCACGATCAATTTGATCACCGGGTCGGTGGATATCGGCGGCTCCCGTACCGCCGTTGCGATGCAGGCCGCAGAGGTTCTCGGGATTCGCGCCGAGGACGTGGCGCCCACAGTGGTAGACACAGACACAGTCGGCTACACCGGCGTCACCGGAGGCAGTCGCACCACCTTCGATACCGGCCTTGCCGCGATACAGGCAGCGGAAGACGTGAAGCGGTTGATGGCCGCACGTGCCGCCCTGATTTGGGAAGTCCAAGAAGAGGATGTGGCTTTCTCTAACGGGGTCTTTACCTGCACTAAGAATACCGATGACCGATTCACTATCAAAGAGCTTGCTGGTCGGCTGATGCGGACGGGAGGCCCGGTGACCACATCTGTATCGGCAGTTTCAACGGGCGTCGGGCCTATAATCGCCGGAAGCATCGTGGATGTCGAGGTCGACCCGGAAACCGGCAAGGTGGACATTCTGCGCTACACTGCGTTCTTGGACGTGGGAACCCCGGTGCATCCCAGCTACGTGGAAGGCCAGATTCAGGGCGGGACAGTGCAGGGTATAGGATGGGCGCTGAACGAAGAGTACTTCTACAACGACCAAGGAGTGTTGCAGAACTCCAGCTTCCTCGACTACCGTATGCCCACTACACTTGACGTTCCTATGATCGAGGCCGTGATGATAGAGGTGCCCAATCCCCGCCATCCCTTCGGCCTGCGCGGCGTGGGCGAAGCGCCCATCATCCCACCACTACCTGCAATCGCCAACGCTGTCTCCCACGCCATCGGTGTCAGGATGAACAACCTCCCGATTTCGCCCGGTGCAGTCTTGGAGGCCCTCGAGAAGAAAGAGGACTAGCGGCCTATAGTCCTCTCTGCGAAAGGGCCGTTAGCCGCCCCTTTCGCAGAGAGGTTCTTGAGGGAAATATCCTGACGTCAGGCTCATAGAGTCTAGATTCTGGTCGGCATCGGAGTCACGTATAGTGTTGACGCTCCGGGTTCTTTACCCCTTCAGGGGAAGGCGCACCGGTTGGCATTATCTTTGCACCAATCCAGTATGGAGACAATTTTAGGACGAAACAGCAGTAGATGCCGACCATATTCGGCACGTTAGCCGTGGTTATCATCTTTCTATCCTACTGCGTCGAACTCCCCTCCAAATGGATGGCACTGCTCTTCGCGGCTGGGTCTGCGGCCACAGCCTTTTACAAAGGTCTAGAAGAAGTCTATCCCATTATCATCATCGAGGCGCTATGGTCGGCTGTGGCGATTCAGCGTTTTTACCAGAGACACCTAACACCTAGAGGAAGGAATTCCCTTGCCCTAATCCTGCTGGGGTTGGGGCGAGGGGGGGTAGGAGACAACCAGAACGGCGAGAGAAAATGAAAAAAAAAAGGGAAAAAA
>CAZYBD010000190.1:0-11436 GCA_964645515.1 uncultured Dehalococcoidia bacterium
ACCGCGTATCATATGGACCCTTCTGCCGGAACTCTCTCAGCTTTTCAGACAATAACGCCCCTTCCAAAGGAGGTTACCCAAAGGAACACTTGTTCGCAGATTCAAATTACTCATTCTGGCAAATTCCTTTATGTTCCCAACCGGGGTCATAACAGCATTGCATGCTTCTCCGTAGAAAGCTCAACCGGTAGGTTGTCGGCAATAGGACAGGTGCCGACAGAACCTGTGCCTAGCGCCTTCAGCCTAGATCCTGAAGGAAAGTTCCTTTTCGTAGCTGGTTCAGCGTCCGGCCGCCTTGCGGCCTATCGAATAAACAGCGATATGGGTGGCCTTACACCAGTGGGGATCTATTCTGTGGGTGAGAGACCAATGGGAGTACTAGTCACAAATTTAGGAAGTTAGATATCATCCACACCCAGCAGACACTATGAGCTGATAATGGTGCTTAGATCGCTTGACCTGTCGTACTGATTGCACTAAATCCTGCCCCATCGCCACTGAATCGCGTGGAGTGGGCGGGCCGAGAGGAGGTGGTTCTAGTTCCCGGACCGCGTACGACCGGCATGGTTACCTGCTTCTTGGTCGGGTGCACTGTAGGCGCTCCCTTTTTCCCGACGCGAGAAATTATAAAAGCCCACCTGTTTTAGAGGTCTTTTTTGTTTCAGCGATACCTGTGCATCTGGACACATTCGGGCGGAGTACTACTGGCTGTGGGTGAGTGGGATTACGGATGCTGTGTATATTCTTGAACTGTATCTCATAATAGGTATCTATTTGCCCTCTTCGAGCTATAGGTGAAGTTCCATCTTACAGCGCCAAAGCGTAACACGCCCGTCGTGGGTCCGCGCCTGTGCTGAGGTAGCCGGTGTTGGGGTCTCTGGCCGATACCGTTGCGCCCAGACCGCAGTTGACAGTCCGAACTATTTTGTGCCCCAGCTCCCGCAGAGAGTCGGCGGTAACTTCCGTGATACCCGGCTCCATGTCAAGTTGAGCGGGGAAATAACTATGCGGGTAGAAAGAGTTTACGACGCTTTGGGAAGAGAAGCGAGGAGCTTCCACCGCCTGCTGTGGGTCCATGCCGAACAGCAACGTGTTCAGAATTAATTGAAGGTTGGCCTGCGCCTGGTTGTCGCCCCCGGGACAACCAATGGTCATCAACGGCTGACCGTCTCTGGTTACGATGTAGTTGACCAAGGTGGTGCGGGGGCGTTTCCCAGGCTCGACGACATTGGGATGCCCATCTTCGCAGTTGAACATCTCAATGCGGGTGCTGAGGGCGCAGCCCAACTCAGGGAAGAACACTGACTTGGAAAAGGCGCCTCCGCTGATAGTCCCGCAGGCGAGGTTGCCTTCCCGGTCGAGGACCGATACATGGGTCGTTCCATCGTCTGAAGATGCACCGTCCCCTCCCGTTGGACCGGCGGCAACCTGCTTCGAACTGCCAGGGCTTAGTTTGGAATATTTCCATGGGTTGCCGGCCAGCGGTTGGGCTTGGTACGCACTCTCCGGGTCGATCAGTTGGGACCGTTCCGCCGCGTATTCCTTGGAAAGCAGTCCGTCGATGGGAACCTCGGAGAATTCGGGGTCCCCGTAGAAACCCTCTCGGTCTCCGAACGCCAACTTGAGCGCTTCGGTGACCGTATGGACGTAGGAGTGACTGTTGTGGCCCATCCCTTTCAGGTCGAAATTCTCCAGCATATTCAAGGCCTGCATCAGCATGGGACCTTGGGTCCAGGTATCCTGCCCCCAGATTTCGAACCCGTGGAAAGTAGTTTTGACCGGCGTTTCAAATTTGGAGCTGTAACCTGCTAGGTCGCCCGCCGAGATTATCCCTCCCACGCTCTGGGCCGAGTCCACTATCAATTTGGCGACCGGTCCACGGTAGAAGGCGTCTTTGGCGGCTGCTAGACCGTCAGCCCTTGAACTGGATCCATTGCCGCTCATTGCTATTAGTGTGTTGGCCAATCCGGACTGCACCAGAGGGCTGCCGGCCTTGGGGATCTGGCGGTTGTTGTAGAAGACGTCCCAACCGCCGGGTGAGAAGTTGTTGAACTGTTCCATTGCTGAAGGTAGTTTCAAGCGCTCCAGCATGTATTCGTAATGCGGGATCCCATTCTTCGCGTAGTCGATGGCCGGAGCCAAGATGTCACCGATTTTCAGTCGGCCGTACCTCTCCAGAATCGAGATGAAGGCATCTACTACGCCTGGGACGGTGAAAGAAACGGGTGCATCTTTCCCGGGTCCGGTGGGTATCCACTCCATCCCACGAGAGGCGTAGTACTCAGCAGTGGCTGCCTCCGGTGCTACGCCCTGACCGCTCAGGGAAAGCAAGTCGCAGCTCTCGGCGTCGTAGAGCATAAAGACACCTTCAGCCGCCAGGGAGTACGACGCTATTGGCTCCACGACCGCAGCAGCAAAGCCGGCGGCGACAAGCGCGTCGAAAGCGTTACCGCCCTGAATCAACATGCGCATGCCTGCCATGGAAGTCAGGTAATGTCCTGACGAAATCACACCCTGGGTCGAGCGCACCACCGGCCGCCCGGTGGGAGGTAGAGTAATGTCGCCTTGTTCAAGGTTGTACGCTGGCTGCTGGCGGACCATCTGAAAACTCCTTCAGGGTTTCTATATCAACGCCTGTGAACTCTAAGCATATTATATGGCTATTCCAGATAACATGGCCAACGAAAGCGGTGAAGCAGGCTGTGTGGCGGTGCGGAGCACGAGCCTTGGAACCCAAGCCTGGGGTTTGGGTGATCCGTATTGTGGGTGTTTAAGGCCTAGTGGATACCAGAATTCGTCTGTATGACGCTCAGTGCCTGGGAAATCATAACCCCAGTTCGCAAAGAGAGCTGGGAAGAGTTATGGGATCGTTGAGGAAAAGTGCTCGATTGTGGATAATCAGTAGCGTCCTGCTGTCACTTAGCCCATTGGGAATGGCATTACATTGGAGCCGTCCAGCAGGTGAGGTGGCATGAAATACTCCCGGGTGTCCGGGCCACCGAATCCCTCGATGAAAGATTGGGCTAATCCCTCGGACTCCAGCGCGGCGCGGACGATCTGCTTATTGAAATTGCTTATCTCCTTGTCTTCAAGGAAGCTGTTCACAGGCAACCATAAACACTCCTGGATTTCCTCCGTCTGCATCGTGATTTCTTTGCTGAGCGGTCGCAACCGGCCCACGAAATAAATGTCGGACTTGCCATAACGGTAGCCGTGCCAATGGCGGAAGCAGGCCATGCCCTCGAAAGTAGCCTGTACCCCCGTTTCTTCCAGGATCTCCCGTTCCACCGCTTCTACCAAATGTTCTCCTGGCTGAAGGGCGCCGCCGGGTAGCTTAAGCGTCGGCGGTCGGTCGCCGTAACCGTACTTTTCCCGCACCACCAACAATTCTTGCTCAGCAGTGAGAACCACGCCGCCGATTCCTATGTAGTGGGTGGCATACGGCGGAAGATACGTATCTTCCTCCAGGGAGCATGTTAGCATCAGGTAGGCGTCACCGGTGTGGTGGAAGGTAAATTTCTGCTCTACCGCCACCGGAATAAGTGACGATCGGGCGATGGGTATTTCCAGCCACACTGCTTTAATCCCTTCGGCGCCCCACTCTTTTAGAGAGTGGAGCAGTCTCTCCGAGAACTCTTCGGGTTCCTTGGGCAACGCCGCCGATACGGTGACCATGCCGCCGAATGGGTTGGCTTTGGCTTCCAATGACTGAACCATCGTAACCTCGCGATACCATTTGGTGCGGTGGAAACTGCTAACTCAGCTACCGGGTCATTTGTCAGCGAATCATTTCAACCATCTCATCCTAGTCTCAGGTCCTCCGCAGCGTCAAACCTGGACTGACGACGGTTGGCACCTAACATCACCAGGGTTGATCGCTGGCACCGATGCAACAAGAATCCACCGGCATATGTGAAAGAATGTCCAAGCGAGCCTGTGCTAAAATTTTGCCATGGGTCTCTCTCAGTTTCATCCAATCGTCCAGGATTGGTTCGACACCAAATTTCAGAGTCCTACCGACGCACAGTTACTAGGATGGACCGCTGTCGCCAATGGCCGGCACGCTCTCATCTCCGCACCCACCGGGTCTGGGAAAACCCTAGCCGCGTTTCTGACCTGTATCGACAGCCTTGTCCGCCAGGGTCTGGATGATGAACTGCCCGATACGACCCAGGTGGTCTACGTATCGCCACTCAAGGCGCTCTCCAACGATATCAAAAAGAACCTGCAAACCCCGTTGGTGGAGATATCTAATTTAGCAGAGAGGAAAGGGACCCCGCTGCCTGAAATTCGGGCTGCCGTAAGAACCGGAGATACCAAGGCGTCCGAACGCGTGAAAATGGCTAAGAAGCCGCCACACATCCTTATAACCACACCAGAGTCGCTATACATCCTGCTGACGTCCCGGAGTGGGCGTCAGGGACTTGCCGGAGTTCGAACTCTGATCCTGGACGAAATCCACGCCGTGGCCGACGACAAGCGAGGGTCTCACCTCAGCTTGTCCGTGGAGCGCCTCTGTACACTGGCTCAACAGCCGGTGACCCGGATCGGACTTTCTGCAACTCAACGGCCCATTGAACAGGTTGCCAGATTTTTGGTCGGTAATGATCATATCGATGCCAACGGTAACCCGGACTGCTTGATCGTAGATACTGGTCATGCACGCCACATAGATCTGGCCATCCCACTCCCCGAGCGCGAATTGGGACCAATCGCCAGTCATGAGATTTGGGGGGAAACGTTGGACTCCATTGCCAACTTAGTCCAGACCCATGACACGACACTGGTCTTTGTCAACACGCGCCGGCTAGTAGAGCGAGTAGCCCACCAATTGTCCGACCGATTGGGCGAGGGAGCCGTGGTGGCCCACCACGGCAGTCTTTCAAAAGGGACACGTTTGGCCGCTGAAGACAAGTTAAAGACTGGCCAAGTACGGGTATGTGTGGCCACCGCTTCTCTTGAATTGGGAATAGACATCGGGGTAGTCGACTTGGTGTGCCAAGTCGGTTCTCCTCGTTCGATTGGTGTTATGTTGCAACGAGTCGGACGTTCGGGACACACCGTTGGAGGTACCCCCAAGGGACGGCTGTTCCCGCTGACTCGAGACGAGTTGGTAGAGTGTGTGGCGTTATCACGGGCCATAAAACGAGGCAACCTTGATAAGCTTTCCATCCCCGCATGGCCGATGGACGTGCTCGCGCAACAGATTGTCGCCTCTTGTGCTCAAGAAGAATGGGCCGAGGAGGACCTGTTCCAAATGGCACGGCGTGCCTTTCCCTACCGGGAGTTACCTAGGGAAAAGTTCGACCAGATCATCAACGTCCTCTCACAAGGTTTCACCCACCGCCAAGGACGCCGCGGGGCCTTTCTCCACCGGGACGGCGTCAATCTGAGGGTTAAAGGACGCCGCTGGGCCCCAATTGCGGCCATGGCTAGCGGCGGGGCCATACCAGATAATGCCGACTACGACGTCATTGCCGAGCCAGACGAAACATTCGTCGGAACCGTGAACGAAGACTTTGCGATCGAGAGTCTGAAGGGCGACGTATTCCTGCTGGGTAACACCGCTTGGAAGATTTGCCGTGTGGAAAACGGCCGTGTCATGGTGGAAGACGCTCATGGACAACCGCCCACCGTTCCGTTCTGGCTGGGCGAGGCGCTAGGCCGTACCTGGGAACTGTCCGATGAAGTTTCTGAACTCAAAATCGGCATCGACCAACGACTGGATGACGAAGATAGTGCCCGGCATTGGGTAGTAGCAGAAGCTGGCGTAGATGACGAATCAGTACGCCAGCTAATCAGCTATATTGCCGAAGGCAAACGTGTCTTAGGGGTAGTGCCGTCCAAAGAAAACGTGGTCGCTGAACGATTTTTCGACGAAAGTGGTGGCATGCAATTGGTAATCCACGCCCCGTTCGGGACCAAGATCAATCGTGCTTGGGGCCTGGCCCTCCGCAAAAGAATTTGCCGTACCTTCGACTTCGAATTACAGGCTTCCGCCACCGACGACGGGCTGAATTTTTCGTTATCTCCGGGATTGTCTATGCCTGTGGCCGAGGTCTTCACCTACCTGAACCCCAACAACATCGAAGAGGCGCTCACCCAAGCGGTGTTACAGGCCCCGGTATTTGGCACCAGATGGCGGTGGAACGCGACTCGGGCACTGGCTATATTGCGTTATACCGGCGGCCGTAAAGTGCCTCCGCCATTGGTGCGTATGCGTTCGGATGACCTTCTAGCAGCGGCATTCCCGGCGCAGGTAGCCTGCCAGGATAACGCCGGTTCGGTCGATATAGAAGTCCCGGACCACCCTTTGGTTTTTGAGACAGTGCGGGACTGCCTAACTGAAGCTATGGACCTTGAGGGTTGCCGGTACGTTCTGGCGGAGATAGCCGGCGGCGGAATACAGATCCACGGGCGGGATACAGTTCAGCCATCGGTCTTCTCCCACCAGATTCTGAACGCCATGCCCTACGCGTTCCTCGATGATGCTCCTCTAGAAGAACGGCGGGCCCGTGCGGTATCAATGCGCAGGGCGTTGCCCGAAGACTCCCGTGATTTGGCGAAGCTCGACGGCTCCGCTATTGCCCGGGAATCAGTGAACGCATGGCCAAGAGGCAGGGATGCCGATGAACTCCATGATGCGCTGTTGATTCTGGGTCTGTTGACCGACGTGCTTACGTCGCGGTTCCGTCAGGACAAATCTGAACTTGCCGCCTGGTTACAAGAACTTTCCAGGGCCGGCCGGGCCTTCCGAGTTGAACTACCCAGCTCTAGATCTGCTTGGACCTCCGCCGAACGGCTTGCTTGCGTCCGCTTGGTGTACCCGGAAGCCGATATCCAACCGACCCCGCCGGAAAGCCTGGTGACTACGGCCTCCTCTCGAGAGGAGGCCGTCCTTTCGTTGGTACGTAGTTGGGTGGAATGTTTAGGACCATTCACCGCCCTAGACCTTGCATCGGACCTTTGCTTGCCGGTTTCGGACGTTTCCTACGTACTAGGACAGATGGAGGTAGAAGGCGCGATTCTCAGGGGCAGTTTTACCCCAGGTGCTGACACAGAAGAGTTTTGCGACCGTCGGATTCTTGCCCGTATCCACAGCGCGACCATCGATTCGTTGAGGAGCCAAGCAGGGCCCGTGCCATCGGCTACCCTGCTCCGCTTTTTGCTCCAGTGGCAGCACGTGGATACTCCGTCGCGTTTATCTGGAGAGGGTGGACTGATGGCCGTAATCGAGGAGCTGCAGGGGTTCGAAATCGCTAGCGCTGCGATTGAGGAAGAGATACTTACGTCCCGGCTCATAGACTTTAGTACCATGGCCTTGGATCGTTTGTGTCTGGGTGGAGAGGTTGTCTGGGGCCGCATTTCCGTGCGACAAAATTGGAGAAGTTTCTACGGTAAGCCCGGCCATTCCGATCGACCGGTTTTCTCCAAATCAACCCCCATAACCCTGGCACTACGGGACGCGCTTGACTGGCTGCTTCCAGTGGAGGAGCCGGATAGTGAACGACTGTCTGGGGCTTCCAAGGAGAGCCTGGAGTTTTTGTCTCACAGGGGAGCGTCATTCTTGGCGGATATCGTATCTGCCACCAATCGTATGCCCACCGATGTGGAAGAAGGACTTTGGACCCTGGCCGCGTCTGGCTGGATAACTTCCGACAGCCTGGAGGCACTCAGGCATCGTATTCGGGGCAAGAAACGGCGGCGCCGCAACGCCGACTCCAGGCCAGGACGGACTAACCTTCAAGGGAAACGAGGTTTCAGCCGTTGGTCCGTCCTCGGACCAGTAGACCCAGTGGAGGACCGCACAGAAGCCGTGGCTCGTCAGTTGCTGTTGCGCTACGGGGTTTTGTTCCCGGAACTGCTGGCCCGGGACGAGCTGGCAGTCCGTTGGCGAGACCTGGTAAGAGTGTTGAGGCGATTAGAGGCTAGAGGGGAAATCCGTGGCGGCCGCTTCGTGGCTGGGTTCGTCGGAGAACAATTTGCTTTGCCGGAGGCCGTAGACTTGCTGAGGAGTTTGAAGGATAAGGAGCCGGATGGACGTTTTGTGGTGGTTTCGGCTTGTGACCCACTGAATTTAGTAGGGATACTAACTCCAGGGAGCCGAGTGGCGGCGGTGTTGGGGAATCGTCTAGTGTTCCGAAACGGTCTACCTATAGCGGCGTTAGAAGGCGGCTCAATTGCTGCGCTATCCGACGTTGAAAGCCCAATCTTGCAACAAGCCCGACAACTGCTTGAGGTGCCCATTTCTCACTCAGTATACCTGTCAGAACAATCCGAACGGGCAACCGCCTAGCCCGGCCATCTTCAGTACCGACGGTGCCCTCTGACGGCTGTTTCATTGAAAATCCGGGGATGCTATGCTACCGTTAGCGGCTGGGCTATTGGATGCAATTTCCATGAATCCCCCGGGAATCCCACGGTTTTTAGCGCTACTGCTTTCGGATTCCTGTGGCCCTTGGTGACCCAATGACTGGGACCCCTGAAGGCTGCTGCATTGTCCGACTTCCGTTTTTCTCCTAACCCGAATCAGGCCCACAAGATTGATTGGAAGCCCTGGGCCCCGGAAACGTTCGCATTGGCCCAGGAAATGGACAAGCCGGTCCTCCTCTCCATCTCCGCTGTTTGGTGCTATTGGTGCCACGTAATGGACGATACCAGCTACTCGGATCCGGACGTGCAATCGTTGCTGGACCAGTATTTTATTTCAGTACGGGTGGACAACGATCACCGTCCCGACATTAACGCCAGGTATAACGTGGGCGGTTGGCCCACCACCGGGTTCATGACGCCGCACGGAGGTCTGATCGGTGGCGCTACCTACCTACCTCCCGATCAGTTCCTGGCCATGCTGTCTGAGCTTCAAGAAGCCTACCGAGCTGAGAAACCTCAGCTTTACGCCCAGGCTAGGGAGTTGCTGCAGCGGCGTCGCGACCAGTCCAAGCGCGTTGCAGCCGGACCTGAAATCGACGAATCCTTGCTGGATCGGATATCGCGTATCGTGGCCGGTTCTTACGATTCGGTCCACGGCGGATTCGGGAGCGAACCCAAATTTACCAACCCGGGAATCCTGCGCTTCGTCGCCCATCTGTTCCGCACGTCGGGCGAAGAGTTTTACGGCGCCATGCTGCGGAAGTCTTTTGAATCCATGGCAGTTTCTCCCATATACGACAAAGTCGACGGCGGATTCTTTCGACACAGTGCAACCGCCAACTGGTCCCAGCCACAGCACGAGAAACTAGCGGAAGACAGTCTGAACCTGGCTCGTGTGTTTCTCGAAGGCTCGGTTTTGCTGGATGAACCGCGATACACGGATATAGCTGAAAAGACGTTTGGATATTTACTGACCCAGTTGTACGATCCATTAACGCCGGGGTTCCGTGGGAGTCAGGGTGCTAATTCGGATTATTTTGGCCTGCTGGCCGAGGGAAGAACAACCGTCTTGGCCCCTCCACCGGACAGTTTTTGCTATGCCAGCACAAATGGGTTGGCGGCCACGGTTTTGCTAGATGCCTCCCAAAAGCTGGGCCGGGACGACCTGGGTGAAATTGGACTGACGGTCGTCGACCACTTGGACCGTATAGCCCAAAGAAACCGGTTCAGCCACGTCTACTCGGCGGACGGTCCGCAGGAAACACCGTCGTTCCTGACCGATTGGGCCTGGCTGCTTACCGCGTTGGTGCAAGCCCACGCCAGTACAGCAAACCGGACGTACCTGGACCGGGCGGTAGAGGTTGCGGCGGTGTTAGTGGACAGGTTTTTCGATGCGGAAGACGGTGGGTTCTTCGATATCGACCGGGACCAAGCGGCCGTGGGTCACCTACAGGTCCGCGAAAAACCCCTATCGGAAAATGTTGTGGCAGTAGAAGCACTGTTGCGTTTGTACCATACGACCAGAAACCAGGACTACCGGCAAATATGCGAGGCTGTCCTGAGCGCTTTCGTAAGTACCTTTCGAGAACTGGGGGAATTTGCCGCAGAGTATGGCATTGCTGTCCACCTCCTGAAGAACCCGCCAGTGGAAGTAACGATCGAGGGGCGGCCCCAAGATCCCGATTGTCAGGCTTTAATTAGGGCGGCTGTCAAGCTGGCCAGCCCCAATCTTGAAATCAAGACCATTCGCGCCGCTGAGGGAGATACCGGATCGCGGGCTCATGTTTGCCTAGACACAGTATGTTTGCCGTCAGTAGACAGCCCTGAGGGGCTAACTGACGCGGTTGTGGGACTGGCTAACCAGCAAGATAGTCCCTTCGGTAATATTGTTCAGTATTTTCCAGGCAGTTAATTAGGTCCGCCCGGTGGAGCCGAGTGGTTCAGTTAGACTTGTTATTCCATTATTTGGAGGAGTTGCGTGCTGCGTAATGCGGACTGCGGTTCCCTTCGCCTGAAGGACGCGGGCGCCACCGTTACTCTAGCAGGGTGGGTTGCCCGGAGCCGGGACCACGGAGGGATTATTTTCCTAGATTTGCGAGACCGTTCCGGGACCATCCAGGTTGTTTTCAACCCTGAGCTGTTCCCTGACGCCTCTCAGATTGGGGAAGAGCTCCGTCAGGAGTGGGTTGTTCAACTCAAAGGGAAGATACAGCAACGTCCGTCCGGCAGCGAAAACCAGGCCATGGATACCGGCGAAATCGAAGTGATGGTCAACGAAATCACTGTCTTGAATCGTTCGCTGACGCCTCCCTTCTACATCGCGGATGACGCAGGTGCAGATGAGAGCCTGCGCCTGCGCTACCGGTACTTGGACCTGAGGCGCCCGCCTATGTTGCAGAACCTTGTCGTCCGTCACAAAGTGGTGAAGTATATCCGTGATTTCTTGGACGCCCGTGGTTTTCTGGAGATCGAAACGCCAGTTCTCATAAAAAGCACTCCAGAAGGCGCCCGGGACTTCCTGGTGCCCAGCCGGCTTCAACCGGGGAACTTTTACGCTCTGCCCCAGTCCCCGCAGCAACTAAAACAGCTGCTGATGGTCTCTGGAGTGGAGCGGTATTTTCAGATTGCCCGATGCTTCCGTGACGAGGACTTGAGGGCCGACCGGCAACCGGAATTCACTCAGCTCGATCTAGAGATGAGTTTCGTAGAAGAACAGGACATTCTTTCCCTGACCGAGGAGTTGTATACCGGTATGGTGGAAGCGGTAGCGCCTGGAAAGAAGCTGCGAAAACCGTTTCTCAGGTTGACCCATGCAGAAGCGATGGGACGTTACGCGTCGGATAAGCCGGATATGAGGTTCGGACTAGAAATGACCGACGTTACCGACCTGGCTACGGAAACCGAGTTTCGGGTGTTCCTATCGACCGCTGAGTCAGGTGGCCGAATCAAAGGGTTCGTAGCGCCCGGACTAGCCTATTACACTACATCGCAAGTACGCGAACTCGAGTCTCTGGCCAAGGAGTCGGGAGCAGGCGGCCTTAGTCACGTAAGGTACCGTGGCAA
>CAZYBD010000191.1:0-19693 GCA_964645515.1 uncultured Dehalococcoidia bacterium
CGCCACCACTAGAACCACCACACCGGCCTGCAGACACCGGCGCAACGCCAACGACGATACGAACTGTTCCAGGAGGTAGATACCTACACCGCCAATAATAAATGCGAAGACGGAATGTCCGCTGGGGAAGCTGAGACCGGAGACGTGGGGCCCAATGATCTGAAAATCCGGTCTGGGGCGGTCAACAAGAATCTTGAGAACCAGGTTGAACGCGATTGGCACCAAGCTTATCCCAACCAAAAAGGCATCCGCCGAGTGGCCTTTCAGAAAAAGAATGGCGATTCCGATCGCCACTACCGGCAGGAAGACGTAAACCAGGCCCAAGGAGGAGACGGCGACCGCTGCGTGGTCCAGCCAGCCCATCTGAAATTCTTGAAACTGGAGAAGGGCGCGCTCGTCACCAGGGAATTTGGGGAAAGTGGAGGCTAAAGCGAATAGAGCAACTGTGGCGGCTAGGCCTAGACCAAGACAACAAGGTTTCCAATAATTTCTAAGATTCATTAGGTCTCGCCCAGGGAAGAGCGCCGAAGATTATCGAATTATCGTTACCGACGGGTGAATCTTTCCAAATCTAATGTAACGCCACGGCACAGTTGGTTCAAGCTCATCGGTCCAAATAGCGATGCTATAATGCTGGAGTGTAGGAACATCCCGCACCGTCTGTTTTCTAACCGCGTCCAGACCTTCCGCAAAGGAACGAATGACCCAAGGCGTCAGTACAATCGCCATCGACGGACCAGTCGCTACCGGGAAGACGGTGGTGGGGCGCGAGTTGGCCAGACGGCTTGGGCTTTCGTTCCTAGACACTGGCGTCATGTATCGCGCCATCACATGGTTAGCTTTAGCCAAAGGAACGTCCATGGACGACGTCGACGCCCTTGGAGACCTGGCAGAAAACAACCCGGTGGAGTTAATTAGCAAGGACAGCTCCCTGGTGAGAGTGGGTGGCAGAGAGGTAGGGCGGGAACTCCGCAATCCGTCCGTCGACGCCAACGTTTCCATCGTTTCTGCCGTCTCTCCGGTCAGAAAAACTATGGTCGCGCAGCAGCGTGACCTCGCGGCCAAGGGCGAGATAGTAATGACCGGCCGCGATATCGGGACAGTAGTCTTACCCTGCGCCAATCTCAAAGTCTACCTGCTGGCGTCGCCGGAGAACCGTGCCCGCCGCCGTTGGCAGGAAATGGCGGGGCGAGGCGACGACATAGATTACGAGCACGTTTTGACCGAAACAAAGCGGAGAGACAGTATAGATACTGGCCGCAAGGACTCACCATTGCACCCGGCCAGCAACGCCTGGATACTGGACACCGAACACCTGAGCGTTGCGGAAGTGGTAGACCAGATTATTAAAGCATTCAAAAAACGCTGATGAGCAACGAAAGAGCCACCTGGTTATACCGGTGGGGGCAGCGTCTAGCCCGTTTCTGCTTCAAGAACTTGGGCCGAATGGAAGTTCACGGCGCGGAAAACGTCCCACCTCATGGGCCGGTGATATTGGTCTGTAACCATCTGTCGTTCACCGATCCGCCACTGTTAGTAGCCTCAATACCCCGACCCCTGCATTTCGTTGGCAAAAAGGAACTCTTCGCCGATCCTATCAGCCGAATCGCCATGCGTAGGTTCCATGTTTCGCCCTTTGACCGGGCTAGGTCGGGTATAGACGCTATGAGGGTCCTGATGGACCACCTGGGAAATGACCGGATCGTGGTCCTGTTCCCTGAAGGACACCGCAGCCCCGACCACTCAATGAAGGAGGGGCTGTTGGGCGTAGTCTACCTGGCGCTAAAATCTCAGGCACCATTACTTCCGGTAGGAGTAACCGGGACTGAGAAAATTTCCGGCTGGCGAATGGTCCTGCCCTTGTGCCGCCTGACGTCCAACATCGGTCAGGCCTTTAGCCTGCCGGTAATTGAGGGTAAACCGTCCAAAGAAGTAATGCAGAGCATCCTGGATATGATCATGGACCGGATAGCGGTGCTGCTTCCTCCGGGCTACCGAGGAGTCTACGGGGAAACTCGCCAGCCGCTCCCGACTGATAGGGTGACTCCAAGTTAAAAACTCTCCCTCACGCTTTCTGGTTTAAAAGAACCCATTCGGAGACACACATGCAACACGCTTCCAAATTCGGCATCTACCTGAACGCCAAAGAGAACCAGGCGGTTCGCATTAATTCCCCTTATTGGATACCCGAATGTCCAGACTGGATCCTGCTCACACCGGAAGTAAACGCTACTCTGCTCAGCATCCGTAAACTGGCTGAAGAGCAAGGGTTGTCCCAGGACTCAAGCTCCATTACCTGGGGCACTATCCCCGTAAAGGACTAACAGGAGGGACAAGCCCCAGAGTTACTCGGGCGAGAAACATGCGAATCTACCTGGCTTCCCGGTTTTCCCGGATCCAAGAAATGCGAAATTACAGTGCAGAACTGGCCCATATGGGGCACGAAGTCACCTCACGATGGGTACGACGTGAACCGCAACTTGACGGCCGGGAACAGCCCGTAGACGCAGATCAAGGTCGGGGATCGGAAGCTCGCTTCGCCATCGAAGACCTTGAAGACCTGCAGACCGCAGACTGGATTATTTTCTTCTCCGAACCGCCACGGAGTACCAACAGTCGTGGAGGACGCCACGTGGAGTTCGGCGCCGCACTGGCTCTGGGGATGCGGATGATTCTGGTCGGACCACGAGAGAACGTCTTTCACTATGCTCCCGAGATCGAAGTGTATGGCGATTGGCAAGCGTTACGGGATGTCTTGGACGGCGGCGACTAGACCTGGGCTGCGGCCATTAGAATCCAAAAAACAATCCGGTCTTAAAGAGGCTAACGCACCCACCACATACGCTTTTATCCGCGGCTACTCCCGCACCTGGTTGGGGGCTGGATTATAAAGTTCGAGCCCGATGGTAGAAGGGAATACCCGAGCCAGTTCCTCCACAGTCCATTTACCCTTCTTCTGGATCGTTTTTACCGGCTCCGGTTCGTTTAGCAGGTTGATCAACCCCTCGGTCACGTGGAAAACGTGGCCGTTCACATAGGCCGCTTCATCCGAGGCCAGCCAAGTCACCATGGGAGCTATGTCATCGGGTCCTCCGCGCAGGACCGTGCTACCGGCAGCCGAGATTCCCTGGGCCGCGCGGAGCTCTCGGGCCTCGTCAGGCACGCTGGCGACCATGCGGGTTGAAGCGCTGGGAGAGACGGAGTTGGCGGTTACACCGTACCGCCCCATGTCCCGGGCGACCACCCGAGTAAATCCAGCGATGCCGTCCTTGGCCGCACCGTAGTTGGCCTGGCCCGAAGACCCGTAAAGACCCGAAGTAGAGCTGAAGGTAATAATTCGGCCAGAACGTTGCTGTCGGAACAGGATACACGCGTTTTTCACTATCGAGAACGTACCTTTCAGGTGAACCGCCACCACGCTGTCCCACTCTTCTTCGGTCATATTGAAAATCATGCGGTCGCGCAGAATACCGGCCACGGTCACCACAATATCCAATTTACCGAAGCTATCCAGAGCGGTCTGGATGATGGTTTCCCCGCCTGCCATAGTTGCCACCGACTCCATGCAGGGCACGGCCTCTCCACCTGCTGCTTTGATTTCGGCTACCACATCCCCGGCAATGGAATTGTCGGCTCCGGTCCCGTCGAGGTTAACCCCGGGGTCGACGACTACCACCTTGGCTCCTTGGGCCGCCATCAGCAATGCGACGCCGCGCCCAATGCCGCGCCCGGAGCCGGTGACTATCGCTACCTTATCTTGTAATAGGTTTGGCATGACCGTCCTTTTGATGTCCGCGTATATATAGCTGTCGCTGGTTATGAAGTAGGCGGAGCAGGATTGTAAATATCCTTGGTCAGCAGGTCTCGGGCTTGGGGTCTGAGATCCTCCATGTCCCAGTGGCCCGACGGCTCATAGATTGAGCGTTGGGGCCGCGGCTGAGACATGAGGGAGATGGTATCTCCATAGACCAAGAACGTTTGTCCGCTGACAGTGTCTGCGAAGTCGGAGGCCAGATAACAAACAAACGGGGCAATGTGGTCCGGATCTAGGTCGGTAAGATCAAAGTCCTCGGTTAACGCTTCCACGCCGCTGCGGGCCCGAATCTCGGCGGCACTGTCAGGGATGTCGCTGATCATACGGGTACTGGCCCTAGGCGCGATAGCGTTAGCGGTAACGCCGTATCGGCCCATGTCCCTGGCCACCACCTTGGTGAATCCGGCGATACCGGACTTGGCGGCGCCGTAGTTCGCCTGACCGGAGTTGCCCACCAGACCCGACTCTGACGTAAAGGTAATGATGCGTCCAGAGCGCTGTTGTCGGAACAGGATGCAGGCGTTTTTCACCACCGTGAAAGTCCCCTTGAGGTGCACTGCTATCACGTCATCCCATTCCTGCTCGGTCATGTTGAAGATCATCCGGTCCCGCAGGATGCCGGCACACGTCACCACTATGTCCAGCCTGCCAAAATTGTCCAAGGCGGCCTGGACTATCCTTTCGCCGCCTTCCATGATTACCACCGACTCCATGGCGGCCACCGCCTGACCTCCTGCCGCCCGGATTTCGGCGACCACCTCCGCCGCGATCGAGCTATCGACTCCGGTGCCGTCCACGTTCACGCCGGGGTCTACGACCACGACTTTTGCGCCTTCGGCCGCCATCTCCAAGGCAACTCCTCTGCCAATGCCACGACCGGCGCCAGTCACGATAGCTACTTTGTCCTTCAGTGTGTCGACCACTGTTCTCTCCTGGTAATAACTCTTCCTGAAAAGGGGCACGGAGTCCCGTACATTTCTCCTCTGCGGCACATGATTTCTAGGGCCCCCGTCGCAATGGGACGCATTTGGATAGTTAGCTCTTGGGCAACGCGACCGTAGCCGACCCTGGCGTGGTCTTCTGTCCGTCTTGATTTTCCAACCAGATCTCGCAATCGACCAGGAACTCCGCGCCTCCCTGGTACTTACGAGTGACCACGCCTTTAGCAGTGATAGGGGTGCCGGGGATATCCATCCCACGGTACTGGCAGGCCAACTTTTTGAGCGTACCTCCGGGGCCCATCCAATCGGTCATCAAATGGCCCAGAAATGCGTTCTTCAATGCACCGTGCAGGATTACATCATCCAGGCCGTTGTTCTTGGCGAAATCTTTGTCGTAGTGGATCTGATAGTAGTCGCCCGACGCTCCAGCGTACTTCACAAGCTGTTGGGTGATGGGATTTTTGACCAGCGGAGTAAGCTTTTGGCCTTCAGTGACCTCGTCCCAAAATATTTGCTCTGCCACTACTTAAGACCTCTGAGCAACTAACTACGCCGGATTAGCCCTGCGGCAAGCTCAGGGCGAACGACTCGGGATTTTCCATAACCAACAATTGCCCTCGTTCGTGGACAACTTTCCACCGTTAGTGGCGAGTTAGTCGAACAATTTTTAATAGCGAATGGAAGTGCTTGTCTGTGTCGCCGCAATCTGGTCGAACTGGTTTCGGTAGGTGATGACGTAGGTGGTGATGAGCATCAGTCCCATGCGACCGCTGCGCTCGTTGATGTCGGTAATACGAGAAACTGCCGTTATGCGGTCCCCGGCCCGGACAGGCTCGAAATACTCCCACTCGCTGCCGCCGTCCAAAAGGCGGTCGTAGGGCATGTCGAAGGGGTACTCTGCCCGCGCCACAATTACCGACCGCAGGAATGTGGGCGGTGCGATCAAGCCGCCGTACCGAGTGTTCCGAGCGGCGGACTCATCGTTGAAGACAGGATTATCGTCTTCGATGGCCTGGGCGAATTTGATAATCGCCCCTTTTTCCACATCGACGCTGACCGGCTGGCTTTCCCGGCCAATCACCTGCTGGCGCATTTCTTCTGTTAGGAAGGTGTCGGAGGCGGTCACAGGTTATCCTATCGATACGGTTGGAGTCCGCAGTCTACAAGTAGGGTATATTGGTGTCAAGGAAACCAGATTCGCTCCTATGCCATCCCGTCCCAAGCTCGGGCGTGGCATGTCCCGGTAGCCGATATATAGTTTGAGCACCGTCGAACCCGAGGGCAAAATTACTGGCTTCTAGGACAAGTGTCTCGCCATGGAAAGCTTAAGCGACCGCTACCAAAAAGGATGGGCCATCCGGTCTTGGATGGCCAGTGGTATCCCCATTCACTATAACCTGGTTGGACTCACTCCAGACCTCAAACGCATCATCGAGAAAGCGCTATTTGGCCCCGTTTGGACCCTGCCGGACCTGGATCGGCGGTAGGTCGATTCCAACCTTGGGCTTATTGCAGCTCATAAATCTACGTACTCACAGGGTGGGCTGCTTAATCCAGGCACTAGAACTGAACACCCGAGGGCCTGGTTGGACCCCAAATTCGCCGCCCATCCCGGCTAGTATCTATTCCAGGCATCTGTTGCCACGGTGGCAACTTTAGCCGCGCTCTTGTTAGTGGACTCGGTCTCCAATGCGGCAGTAGCTACTGGACTGGTAGCCAACGTTATTATTATTTTCAGGTCCCGTGGAATCGTTCTTGGACGGCGCTTCCACGGGGCGGGTCTTCTCCTTTGCCGCGATAATCGGCCTTTTGATTTTGCTAACGGCGGTCACCGACACTGAACACCATCCCGCAGCAGGCATCGCGTTCGGAATGGCCAGCCGCGAATGGGATCCGGAGATTTTCGGCGGCATACTCGGCGTGGTACTTGTCCTGGAAGCTTTTAAATTCTGCTGCGCCGTCACATCCACGACCTAACTTAACGGCCTCACGGCTGGACTGTGAACTGATAAGCTATAACCCTGAACTTGTCCCTCCAGGCTAAAGGAAAGGAAATGGACCTGTCTCTGCAAGGTAAAATCGCCATCGTTACAGGGGGCAGCAAGGGGATCGGGCGAGCCACAGCGTTAGCCTTAGCTGGGGAAGGCGTTGATGTTGCCATCTGTGCCCGCGGTCTCGATGACCTGGAGGCTGCCGCCGTCGAGATTCGCGCCCAAACCGGACGAACCGTAGTTCCTGTACGGGCGGACACAGGGGTAGTTGAGGATGTCAGCAACCTGGTGGCAACCACCGTAGCTGAGTTGGGAGGAGTGGACATATTGGTGAATAACGCCATCAGCCCCACCGCTGCGCCGTTCATGGAGCTATCTGACGAAGATTGGCTGAACCAAATGAACGTCAAGCTTTTAGGTTACGTCCGCTGCGCTCGTGAGGTCATTCCCCACATGCGCAAACGTGGCGGCGGGAGAATCATAAATATCGGAGGCATGGCCGCCCGGAACGTCAACTCCTTAGCCTACAGCTTCGGAGCGGCCAATGCGGGAGTAGCCAATCTGGCCAAGAACCTGTCAGGTGAGTTTGCCAAAGAAGGTATTCTGGTGAATTGTGTCCATCCCGGTGCGACCCGCACATCCCGGCAGACGATTATTCAGGAACGCCAAGCCCGGGACTCCTTTACCAATGTCGAAGCGGCAGGGCGGGCGGCTGTCGATCGCATCCCCATCGGCAGGATGATCGAACCCAAAGACATAGCCGATCTGGTGCTATTCCTGGTATCGAATAGAGCCGGGGGCATCACGGGTCAGGCCATCGGGGTTGACGGTGGGGCCTCTTGGGGAATTAATTACTAGACAGCCGCGGCTGGACCAAGGCATATGCATCCATGCCCAACCCGCAGCGTCAAATTTGAGACCAGTAACCAACTTGCCAGCCTAACCCGCACCCAGGGCGATTGCAGAGAGTCGAAAACCGTCAGAAATCCAGCTTACCCGATAGATGGCAACCGGGAGTGATTGATGTTTAACCTTTCCGTACAACGACCGCAGCTGTTCACACCATTTCGTAGCCGTACCATCTTGTCGCTGGGCGTAGTGCTGCTCTTGTTCGTAGCAGCCTGCACACCGTCTGCCGACCCTATAATTTCCGACGAGGCGACTCCTTCTCCGGAAGAAATTGGCGGCCCCGACTTTTCAGCCCTGGTGATTACCACAGATATGGCGGTGGGCAAGAACAAGATCACCTTCGGGGTCATGGACCGGGAAGGGATGCCGGTGTTAGAGAGCGCCTCGGGCAACGCGACAGTACGGACCTACCTCTTGGTGCCCCATCAAGACGCCCGAGAACCCAAGGCCACGGTTCCGGCCCGTTTTCGGCCTTGGCCGACCAACGTTCGCGGTGTTTTCGAGGCGGACCTGGAGTTCGATATCGAGGGCACCTGGGAACTGGAGGTCGATTTGCTCAACGCGGCGGGCGAGCCTGTGACAGCGAAGGCTTCCTTTGTCGTCAAGGAGGAAAGCTCGACGCCAGCGATAGGGGCCCCGGTACCTCCCATAGTCACACTGACCGTAGCAGATGTGGAAGACCTGTCCCATCTTTCCAGTTCTGCAGCACCTGACCCAGACCTTTACCAGCTATCAGTCCACGAAGCGGTGAATGATGACAAACCTTTCGTAGTCGTATTCGCCACGCCGGCATTCTGTGTAAGCGCTACTTGCGGGCCCCAGGTGGCGGAGCTAGCCAAGGTCAAGGACCAATACTCGGATCGGGCCGACTTCATTCACGTGGAAATCTTCAAAGACCCCCACTTGATAAAGGACGGCAGGCCTACCGAAGGCATTCTCCCGGCAGTGCAAGAGTGGGGACTGCCTACGGAACCGTGGACCTTCATCATCGACGCCGACGGACTCGTCAGCGCCAAGTTCGAGCAATTCACCCCATCCCAGGTAATAGAGGCCGCATTGCTAGAAGCGTTCTGAGCGTCTCGTGTGTCGGCTTAATCCCTGAACTGGGTAGCCACCAACCTCCCGTCCTTTTCGGTCCATGCCACCAACACAGATTCCCCATTCACGCCGTGCAGCCTGAGATGAGAGCCGCTCTTTCCCAAATTGCCTTCCGTGGTAAACGTCCAGAGCCGGCCGGTGTCATCGCGAATGCGCAGTGTTTCCACTTCGGTGATACTCCGGTCAGCCACCTCGACAACGAAGCCGCGAACCACTCCGGAGTTGACAGCTTCACTGGAGCAGGCAACTCCCGCTATTACAACCAGCGCCAGGGCTGCCCAAACGGTCACCCACTGCATCCGCCGTATTAGACCGACCGGTGACGTCTTCATCGGACG
The DNA here is from genome assembly GCA_964645515.1 of uncultured Dehalococcoidia bacterium. GTDB lineage: Bacteria > Chloroflexota > Dehalococcoidia > Lucifugimonadales > UBA3495 > VXOI01. Next base: position 9,092 of record CAZYBD010000191.1, read on the forward strand.
ATCAACGGGCTTCCGTTAGCTGAACCTAAAGAAGCGGGTAGCAGCGACCGCTGTCGCGACAACCCAACCGCCCAGGGCCGCCAAATGGGGCCAGGTATCCCACAGAGGAGCGTCTTCATTAGCCACTTCCCGCAGCGCTTCCAGCATCGGGGTGAGCGGTAAGGCTTGGGCAATGTGGGGCAGCACCCAGGGGAGAGAGGCCGTGGAGAAAAATGTGCCGGCGAAAAACATCATGGGCAAAGCGACCGCATTGCCCATTCCCGAAGCGCCGGCCGGACTACGCGCCCACGCCGAGAGGATGAAACCGATGTTCAAGAACACGACACTGCCAAGAACGGTGATTGCCAGCACCCATCCCACGTTACCCTCGATATGTGCCCCGAACACGAAGACCCCCACCGCCAAAATTATCCCGGCCTGAAGCAATGCCAAGAGCAAGTGGGCCGTGATTTCACCCGCGAAGAATTTCCATATCGGAAGCGGCGTCACCAAGAGTCTCTTGAGGATGGACTGGTTTCTGTAGGTGCTGATGCGCACTGCTATAGAGATAATGGAGTTGGTCATGATCCCCAGGCCAAGAAGGCCAAGCAACACGGTGTCGAAATAGTCCACCTCCGGGGCGTAGATGACCTCTGACGACACCATCCTGGCAGGAACCACGGGTTGTCCGCCAGATCGGATATCGGAAACTAGGCTACGAACGGCACCGTCCACCAACTGGTTCCGTTCCGGGTTCCGAGTAGTGTAGACCAACTCGACGGGTTCCAACTCGTCCGCTCTAGGTTCGCCGGCCGGGTCTTCGAATCCCTGGGGAATCACAATGAGATAGCCCAGATCACCGCTCACAAGTTCGTCAGCGGCCGTAGTCCTGGTGGTAGAAAGCCGGTCCTCCACATCCAGGAACTCGATCCCATCCAGCCGTTCCCGGAGCAGCTCCGCCCTCGGTCCTTCGGAAAGGTCGATGATTGCCAGATCGGTAGAACTCACCCCTCTGAAATCGAGCAGTCCGAAGACAACAACCAGCAACAGCGGGAAAAAGAGCGCCCAGAAAATAGCCTGACGGTTACGCGCCATCATTTTGAGATTTGCCAGAATGAGGGCAAGCACCGCTAGTCCCGCAGTTCGACGCCGGTCAACTCTAAGAAGACATCCTCCAGAGTAACCGGTGCGATCTCCAGATGTTCCAGCCCAAGGTCGGCTTTGCTGATTTCGTCCAGCACCGCCTGCAGAGCGTGGGGATCATTCTTCAACCGCAGTAGATAGGTGTTGTCCTCAGCCGTCTGGACCAGTTCCACTCCGCCGTTCAACGAAGCGAACTGATCGGCATTCAACGGCTTGTTCATTACCAACTTTACGGCGTAGGTGGCCTCGATCTGGGACACGAGGTTTCTCGGTGAGTCCATGGCCAGCAACCGCCCGTGATCCATGATGGCCAGACGGTCGCACAGCGCCTCGGCCTCTTCCATGTAGTGCGTGGTCAGAACCACCGTAACGTCACGTCGGTGGATGTCGCGGACCAAGGCCCACAAATTACGCCGGGACTGAGGGTCAAGTCCTGTTGTCGGCTCGTCCAGAATCACCAGCTCGGGACTATTTACCAAACTGGCGGCCACAGCGAACCGCTGTTTCTGTCCGCCAGATAGCTCACCCACTCGACTTTTGGCCCGATCCAGCAAGCCCACCTGCTCGAGAAGACCATTGGGCGAGATGCTCTTGGGATAAAAACTTGCGAGAAGGGAGAGTATCTCCGTGAGGTTCAGGTAATCGTAATATGCCGAAGATTGAAGCTGGACGCCGATCCTGGCTTTAATTTCGGGTGCGTCGCTCACAATGTCCCGGCCCAAGACATGAACCGCCCCTACCGTCGGGGACTGGAGCCCCACGATTATTTCCAGAGTAGTTGTTTTTCCTGCGCCGTTGGGCCCCAAGATACCAAATATTTCGCCGCGGTCCACTCCAAAGGTTATCCCATCTACTGCGGTAATGGATCCGAACTTTTTGACTAGGTTTTCTACTTGTAAGGCGCGCTGCATATCAGCACTGAATCATATCATAAAAGAGCCCATTTTCAGTTTGACAATCCGAGCTTCCCAATGGTACGGTGCTGGCGCATTTTGAACCGGCGCAGCCGGGTTTTCCTAAAGAAGATGAACCGCCACTGCCCTTTTTCCCAGCCCTCTCGGTTCAAGCATCGGCTTTTTGATCGCCTCAGGACCCAATGGCCGTAGTGGGGACCCGGCGGGCTTGGGCACAGAACCGGTCTATTGTATGGTTCCGGGGCTTGTCCTTAATCACAGTTGTATCTGTTTTCGCCCTAATCATTCTGGGCGGTGTAGTACGGGTCACTGGCTCGGGTCTGGGGTGTCCAGACTGGCCATTATGCGATGGCGGAATCCTACCACCACTGGACTCAAAGGCAATCATCGAGTTCAGTCACCGGGTTGTCGCATCCGTACTGGTGGGACCGCTGATTATCGCCACGTGCGTAGCCGCATGGATCTTCTACCGAAAAGAGATATGGCTGGCAGGCCCAGCCACCGTTGCCCTAGCGCTGCTCATTGCCCAAGCCCTTTTGGGAGGGGCCACAGTGTTGAACGAACTGCCCGGCGGCACGGTGATGGCCCACTTGGCCGTTGGCGAGACGTTGCTCGGCACCATGGTGTTAATGGCAGTGGTAGCCTACAGGGGGCCTTTGCAACTCCAGCACCCATCTTGGGCGGTGGGCAAAGCGAGGCGGTTCCCCACCCTGGCAGCTGTCTCCGCAGTGGGGATATTTGTTTTGCTGATTTCCGGTTCATATATGACCATCACCGGATCCACTGGGGCATGTTCGGACTGGCCGCTATGCAACGGCGACGTCTTCCCGGAACACCGTCTACAGATGATTCACATGGCCCACCGCTATGTTGCATTGGTAATTGGGTTGATTGTTTTATATTCGTTGCACCTAGGGTTTCTGGGCAGAACCCAGCCGGTGGAAATTAGGATTCTATCAATATCCGCCCTAGTGCTATTACTCGGCCAAGTGTTCGTTGGAGCTGGCACCGTCTGGGCAGACTTCTCCCAGGAGCTGCGCGCCCTCCATTTGGCCCTGGCGACGGCCGTGTGGGGCACAATTGCCGCTTTGTTCTTTGTCACGCGGTCCGGCGGGCCATCCCGCTCAGCCGAGGACGCCAATGGCTGAACAGATTCGCTTGAACGAAGCGGTGACAAAGCCCAACGCCGGGCGACCGGGCCACGTGGCCCGGTTGGCGGCTGACTATGTCACGCTCACCAAGCCGCCCATTATTTCATTGCTTCTAGTTACAGCCATCGGGGGCATGTTCTTGGCGGCGGAAGGGGTACCGCCTCTAGCAACCCTTCTGTTAGTGTGCGTCGGCGGGAGCCTGGGTGCCGGCGGGGCCAACGCCATCAACCACTTCCTAGACCAAGACATCGACGCTTTAATGACCAGAACCGCCACGCGACCTGTGGCAGCTAACCGGATTTCACCGCGCCGGGCGCTGGCCTTCGGTGTGGCGTTGAACGTCGGAGCGTTCCTGTTACTAGCATCGCAGGTCAACCTCTTGGCTGCGGCACTAACGTTGGCCGCGACGTTGTTCTACGTGCTGGTCTATACTGGGTGGCTCAAGCGCAGCACCCCCCAGAATATCGTAATCGGGGGCGCAGCGGGCGCCATTCCGCCGGTGGTAGGCTGGGCTGCAATTACCGGCGGAATAGACCTGCCAGCTCTGTACCTATTTACCATCGTATTCTTCTGGACGCCACCGCATTTCTGGGCGTTGTCGCTCCTCATCCAAGGGGACTACGAAAGGGCTGGAGTCCCCATGTTGCCGGTGGTCGTCGGGAAAGAGCGGACCGTACACAGCATTTTCGGCTACTCTCTAGTGCTGGTGGCTCTCACTCTGGTCTTCAGCGTCACATCCGCGGTAGGCATAGTCTACTTGGGGACGGCGATGGTACTTGGGACGGTGTTCGTCGGCATGAGCTGGCAGCTCAGGCGAGAGCAGACCGCCAGAAAAGCGCGCTATCTATACCTGTATTCCCTGCTATATCTGGCCCTACTGTTCGTTGCCATGATGGTCGACAGCCTGGTGTCTATTTAGCCGCAGTTTTTGTTTCGAGGTGCCCCAGGGCCGCCTCCAGATACGTTGACACTCATAACAAGCCTATGATAATGTCGGTCGCGCCTAGTGGAAAATAGTACATACTCAGGCGTGTAGCGCTCTAGGGGAGTCCAAAATATGGGGTTTATGCCCTTCCGATGGGCAGGTCCCCCTTCCAATCGCACCGGAAACTCTGAACGGTCCGCCCAGCGCCGAGGTTGGTCACGCAAGGTGGCTTTCTTCGGGTTGTTGGCGGCCCTTTTCTTGCTTGCGGTCGCGTGTAGCAAGGGCCAACAATCCACCTGGGACGCCGTAGGCCCGGTGGCAGACAAACAGCTTGAGCTGTTTAACGTTCTTCTCTGGGTCATGGTCGCAGTGTTCGTGTTGGTTGAAGGGGCCCTCCTCTACACGCTCATTCGCTATCGGCGCCGCCCGGGGCAGGAGCGTCCGCCACAGATACATGGCCATACCGCTCTCGAAATCACCTGGACGATAATCCCGACCCTGCTCATTCTGGGCCTAGGGATTTGGTCCGTGTTCACCCTCTTCGAACTGGACGAACCTCCCGATGATGGGCCAGAGATACTGCACGTTAATGTTACCGGTCATCAGTGGTTCTTCGAGTTTGAATACCCAGATGCCGGTGGGGGCAAACGCATTACCACCGCCAACGAGTTGCGCATACCGGTGGACCGGCCAGTGCGCTTGAACCTAGAAAGCGACGATGTTTTGCACAGTTTCTGGGTGCCCAAACTGGCCGGTAAAGTGGACCTGATTCCGACCCGCACCAACCACATGTGGTTCCAAGCCGACCGTGACAAAATTGAGCAGGAACTACCGGCCACTTTCTTCGGGCAATGCGCCGAATTCTGCGGCATAGCCCACGCGTTGATGCGCTTCCGCGTCACCGTGATGGATCAGGCTGATTTCGACTCCTGGGTCGCCGCCTACGGGCCGCCGCCAGCAATCACCGATAGAGCAAAGCAAGGCCAGCAGGTCTTTAATGTCAACTGCTCCCTATGCCACACTATTAACGGTCCCGACGACCCCGCACTGGCCCAGAGTAGGCTGGACGGCTTTCTAACGGGCGGAAAAATCGTTCCGGTTCCGGGGCCTAACCTAACGGATCTTCGGACCCGGCACACCCTGGGAGCGGGAATAACGGAGCTCTCAACGGAGAACCTCAGAGCTTGGATTAGAAACCCAGAGGATATCAAACCCGGGAACTGGATGTCAGACAAGGCTGTGATATACCAGTCCGGGGATGCCAACCTCAGCAACGACGATATCGACGCATTAATTGAGTATCTGTTGAACCTGCGCTAGACTATTTGAAGCGGCAAGGCCCCTGCCTGGAGCAGAGTCGAATGACCGCCCTAAGCGAGTAATGGCAGCAATAACCGACGTATTAGCCCGGCCAGTAAGTTACTCCGGCGTTTGGAGCTGGATAACTACGGTCGACCACAAGCGCATTGGCGTCTTGTACGGCGTGACCGCGTTTGCCTTCATGCTTTTGGCGGGCATTGAAGCGGGCGTGATCCGGGTGCAATTGGCCACACCTGATAACGCCCTGATCAACCCGGGCCGTTACAACCAAATGTTCACCATGCATGCCACCGTGATGATCTTCATGGTGATCATGCCACTAGCGGCCAGCTTCTTCAACTTCGTGGTGCCGCTGGCCATCGGGGCCCGAGATGTGGCTTTCCCCAGACTGAACGCGCTAAGTTACTGGATTTTCTTGTTCGGCGCTATCCTGATGCACTTCAGCTTCATCGTTGACCAGGTGCCCGACGCAGGATGGTTCTCCTACGCCAACCTCACTGAGGAGCCGTTCAGCGTCAACAAGGGACTGGATTTCTGGGCCCTGGGGCTATTGGTCTTGGGGACGTCGTCCGTTGGCGCAGCGCTCAACTTCATCGTGCCCATCATCAACATGCGGGCACCTGGCATGACGTTAATGCGTATGCCGGTGTTCGTATGGATGACGCTGATTACGTCCATTCTGCTGGTGCTCGCTTTCCCGGTGATCACCGTGGGCTTGATTGAACTGGTGTTGGATCGCAACTTCGGCACCCACTTCTTTATACCCACTGGGGGCGGCGACCCCCTTTTATGGCAGCACTTGTTCTGGGTTTTTGGCCACCCAGAAGTGTATATCCTGATCCTACCGCCTATGGGCATTGTTTCAGAAATACTCCCGACATTTTCCAAGAAGCCACTGTTCGGCTACCCGGTTATTGTCTTCTCCGCAATAGTCATCGGGATGATGGGCTGGGCCGTGTGGAGCCACCACATGTTCACCGTGGGGCTGGGGCCGGTCGCCAACTCGGTGTTCACCATCACCACCATGCTTATTGCGGTACCCACAGGGGTGAAAATTTTCAACTGGATGGCCACCCTCTGGAAAGGTTCAATTGAGTTCACCACGCCGCTGCTCTTTGCCCTCGGGTTCATTGCGCTGTTCATAGTGGGCGGACTCAGCGGGGTGTCCCATGCGGTATCGCCATCTGACTTCCAGCAGCAGGACACCTATTACGTCGTTGCCCACCTTCACTACGTGCTATTTGGCGGATCCATATTCGGTATCTTCGCCGGAATCTACTACTGGTACCCCAAAATCACGGGGAAGATGCTCAGCGAATTCTGGGGCAAAATTACGTTCTGGCTCATGTTCATAGGTATGAACGTCACCTTCTTCCCCATGCATTTCCTCGGTATGAACGGCATGCCCCGTCGCATCTACACGTACGCTGAGGAATTTGGTTGGGGAGACCTCAACCAGTTGGCTTCAGCGGGCTATTTCATCATCTTCATTAGCATCCTGACGTTCATGTGGAGCGTTTGGCAGAGCCGGAAATCGCGACCAGTAAGCCACGATCCCTGGGACGCGCCCGGCCTAGAATGGAGCATATCTTCTCCGCCGCCGGCCTACAATTTCGCGGAAATTCCTCGAATCGAGGGCCGGGACCAGTACTGGATCACCAAACAGCGGGCAGAAGAAGCAGGTACTCCAATCCGCGGACCGGAAGCCCCGGTTGATCCCAGGTCTATCCACATGCCAAGTCCGTCTTACTGGCCAATTATTACAGCGGCCGGGGTTGCTCTGATTGGCGGAGGGATTCTGGTACATTACGGCCTGAGCTTCGCGGGCGGCTTAATTACTATGATCGGGATAATCGGCTGGTCCAACGAACCGGCCGCCGCACCCCAGGAACACAACTAGGAGACCGGGACTTGGCCCACGCACCAGAAACAACCCATTCGCCGGATCACGAATACACCACTACCGGCCTAAACCACCGGAAAATGCTCATGTGGGTGTTCCTAGGCTCCGATTGCTTATTCTTCGGAGCGCTGATCGCAACCTACATGGTGTACCGGGGCCAGAGCTTAGTGGGCCCTTATCCCAACGACATCATTGACGTACCCATCACGACCATCAGTACGTTCGTCTTGTTAATGAGCAGTTTCTCGATGGTGCAGGCCCTAGCAGCCACCACCGCCAACGACCAGCGGGGAATAAAGATATGGCTGCTGGCCACGGCGCTGCTGGGAGGGGTCTTCATCGGATTCCAAGTCTATGAATTCAACCTTTTCAAGGATGAAGGATTAACGCTAGGCGGAAACCTGTTTGGCGCAACGTTCTTCACGCTGACCGGCTTTCACGGGGCTCACGTAACACTGGGCGTCATTTGGCTGCTCGGCCTCTACATTCTCTCTTGGAAGGGCCGGATCGGCCCCGCCACAGCTTTGGACGTTGAACTAGCAGGCCTGTATTGGCATTTCGTAGATATCGTCTGGATCGTAATCTTTACACTTCTTTACTTGATCGGCGGGTTTGATATGGGCCCCTCCGTGATCCCTAGCGGGTAGTGATAAATGGCTACTTCTCACGACCCTGAACACGCGGCCCACCACCCCACCACAAAGCAATACGTGGTGATCGCCGCTTTCCTATTTGCGATCACCATCGTTGAGTTTGTCCTGATCTGGGAAAAGGCCGGAATCGACGACGACCTAGGCCTCTCCAAGGTCCCTCTATTGATCTTCCTATCGGCGATCAAATTCGTAATCGTAATCCTGTTCTACATGCACCTGAAATTCGATAACCCGTTGTTCTTTCGCGTGTTCATGGCCGGGTTGGTGCTGGCATTCATGGTCGGACTAGCTTTGATTGGACTCTTCTCTGCGATCAAGGGAGAAACCAGAGAATTTGCTGAAGCCCGGGCAGTTCCGTATGAACACCACGACGAAAAGGTCTCCGGGACTGTAGAAGAAACAACCGCCGATCACGGCGGAGAAGAATCTGTAAAACCGCTCCCGCCAGCAGGCCCATTAACCATTGGCGTCGACGGCGAATCTTTGAAGTTTGATACGTTCAGCTACACTGTGGCCTCCGGAGAAGAGATATCTCTGACCCTCAACAACACCTCCACAATCAACCAGCACAACTGGGTGCTAGTGGAGCCTGGAACCAAAGACGACGTTGCCTCCGCCGGTACCACTGCCGGGCCCGCCAACAATTGGGTAGAGCCCGGTGACCCCCGGGTTATTGCCAACACCGATATCTTAGGCCCCGAAACATCCGGTGCAGTAACGTTCACCGCCCCAGCTCCTGGGGCCTACCAGTTCGTGTGCACTTTCCCTGGCCACAATTTCACTATGTTTGGCGAACTTATAGTGAACTAACCGTCAAGAAACGGCCCCGAGCCTTAAATCCGTTGGTTTCTTGAGACAAATCGCGGCGGGTTTGTACCCAGTAGATGTTCCTTGCAGTCTACTCCGCCAGGAAATGTTCCTGACGGCCGTCTATCCCAAGGTCTCGGATCCGCGTAACAGCTTTCAAATTTAATTTGCCATAGACGTGAGGATAGACTTCGCCCGATCTGCTGGGCTCATACTTAACCACGGATTCCAGTTTGTCGAGATCCAAGTCCAGCACCTGAAGGTCATCCCGGCCCTGATACAGCCTCGCCGCCACCCGGAGCATTTGTGGTACATCCTTTGAACAATGGATGAACCCCTCTTCAGTCAGGCTAGAGGGTTGGTACTCGCCCGTCGATTGTGCCGCTGTCCAATCAGCTTTGTTGGCCAGGTGGTAGATTATCTTCATATCATCATTGCCTTGCCGTTTATTCCTAGACCCGGCAAATTGTACCTCACTGTGAGGGGTGATAGGATGTAGCCGAATCGGGACAGGTAGAAGGACTTAATGCAGGGCGAGATACACGAAGGATCCGGGCTCGAATATCTGAGCGTAAGACCCGACGACTACGATCCCGAGAAGTCCTACCCCTTAGTGATCATGCTCCACGGGTTCGGCGCCAACATGCACGACCTGGCCAACCTAGCCCCGGCCATCAACTCGACCGGATACCTTTATGCCTGTCCCAACGCCCCGATTCCTTTCAACCTGGGCCAAGGCCACGCCGGTTTCGGGTGGATGACGCCACAGGGCGGCTCCACGCCCGCTGAGATCGCCAGGTCCGAAGACCTACTGTCCGGTTTCTTTACCGAAGTCGTAGAGAAATATGCTGTAACTCCCGGCAACGCATTGCTCTTGGGGTTCTCTCAAGGGGGCGGAATGACCTACCGCTGTGGGCTAGGCCAAGCTGACGCTTTCGCCGGTCTGGCCGCTTTAAGCGCGACACTACCGGAACCGGTGGAATTGGATCCTAAGCTGCCCAAGCAGCGCAGCCAGCCTATCTTTGTCGCTCACGGCCGCTACGACCAGGTGATCGCCGAGTCCACTGCATACGCAGCCAAGGACTACCTGGAAGGCGCCGGTTACAGCCCCGAGTTCCACATCTACAACATGGGGCATGAGATCAGCGGAGAAGTATTGGCCGATTTAGTTCCTTGGATGGCAACGGTGCTGCCTCCCGTGGATGGTGGGTATCCGACTAGCGACACATTGGGAGTATGATTTTTATCACCTCACTAAACCCAGCTTCGGAGCTTCTACTGATTGGCCGCTGATAGTCTCCGCACCACCCTCTACCAGACGCACCTCGAACTCGGGGCCCGCATGGCCCCTTTCAGTGGCTGGGACATGCCGGTGCAGTACCCTTCTGGAATATTGGCCGAAGTCCATGCCGTCCGTAACGCCGCCGGGGTCTTCGACGTTTCCCACATGGGACGTCTCTATATCTCCGGGAGCAAGGCTGTGGCCCTCCTAGACTGGGTTTTGACCGCTTCAGTCACCAGCCTCAAAGCTGGGCGGGCCCGTTACTGCTTGATCTGCAACGAACAGGGCGGTGTGCTCGACGACACCAATGTTTATCGTTTGGCCGATAACAGTATCTTGCTAATACCTAACGCCGGCAACCGGAACGCAGTAGTAGCCTGGCTCCAACGTTGGATCGACGAGAAGTTTTCCGGTGGATGCGAGTTGCAAGACCAGACGCTCAACACAGCCCTGGTCGCTATCCAAGGGCAACAGACACCGCCCATCATGGATCGCCTATGCGACAATTCGGTCTCAGACCTGAGA
>CAZYBD010000192.1:0-4074 GCA_964645515.1 uncultured Dehalococcoidia bacterium
TGCGGTTTCATGACCCAGTCAGTGGAAAGGTGTTGATATCCGTTGTCGCCCTTACATAAAAAAACTTGGATTCCTGGCGTCAGTGCATTAGCGTTGTGAACCAAGACATATTCTTGTTCAACGATACGATTTTCAACAACATCGCTATAGGTGTTCCAGAAGCCACCAGAGATGAAGTCCTGATGGCGGCCCGAAATGCTTACGCAGACAGTTTTATTGAGCAATTGCCCAGTGGCTATGACACCATGGTCGGTGACCGGGGTTGGAACCTTTCAGGAGGACAGCGGCAGAGAATCGCTCTAGCTCGGGCGATCTTACGCCGGGCGGACATCCTCATCCTAGACGAAGCTACCAGCTCGTTGGACTCGGAATCGGAACGCCTGATTCAACAATACATCAGTCAGATTCGCGGGGACACCACATTGTTGGTAGTCGCCCACCGAGTTTCTACGATTCAGAACGCCGATAACATCATAGTAATTGAAGGCGGGAAGATCGCTGAAGAAGGCAACTGGGACAGCCTACTTGAAGAGGCAGGAATGTTCGCCAATTACCAGCGGTTGCAATCGGGCGATTAGGCCCCCAGTACAGTCCTAAAACACAGGGGCAATGATAATATGCCAGTCCAGAAATTCAGTCCAATGACCAAAGATTTCCCCACTTTCGACTGCGATGCACACATCGTCGAGCCCGTCCGCATTTGGGAGCGGGCCGAAGAGCATCTAACCAAGGAAGAACTTGAAGCCCTCAAGCTCACCATGTGGTTCGACAGCGAGTCCCAACAGTTGATCGTCAATGGGAAGGCCGATGTCTGTAGCTTTTCTCCACTCCCCAAAGTCGGCGCTGGTATGATTGACTATGTCAGACTAGCGGGACCTGGGCTGACGCACGATATCCAACGGGCTCTGAACGTGAGGAACCTGGATCCAGAGACCGCCTTGACTCAGGAGCAGTCAAAATACCTCGCGCACGCCGGGGCCGACGAACCAAGAGCACGGCTCTCTGACATGGACGTTCAAGGCATCGATCAGGTAATGATCATACCCACCTGCATCGACACCTACCCATGGCTTCAAGATGTCCTCGGCGCCCGTGCAATGTGCAAGGCCTATAACGAATGGGCGTACGAATACACCCAAGAAAACCCGGAACGTCTCTTCTTCGCAGCGTTGATCCCAATGCAGAACCCGAAAGCTGCCGTCGAGGAAATCCACCGCGTGGCGACAAGAGGTTGCCGGGTAGCCCTAGTGCGCCCAATTGATGCCATGGGTAATTACCCCATCCAGCCCAAATACGAACCGGTCTGGAACGCGATGGAGGAGACGGGCCTAGTGTACGGCATGCACCCGTTCGGTGCGCCTGGCACGGCGAAACCATCAGGCTATTCAGAACAATATTCCCCTGCGGAGCTAATCAACCGCACCATATCCTCTTCGGGGCTGGCTCATTCATTCTCCGGGAATGTACAAGTATTCCAAGCCGAAGCCGCCCTCTGGGTCACAACGGTGCTCATGTCGGGATTCTTCGAACGTCATTCAACGATCAATGCAGCGGTATTTGAAGCTTCTTCCACCTGGTTGAGCTTTCTGCTGGACGAATGCGACAAGTTCTACAAACTCTTTCGCAATGACCGCCTAATACCTGAATTAAAGAATTTGCCCAGCGAGACTTTCCGTGAACATTGCATCACCGGCTTCGAAGGGGATGAGACCCCACCCTCTCTTCTGCCAGAGTTCTACCAGGATATCTTGGCTTGGTCGTCCGATGTATACCACCACGACGGAGATGATGCCTGGAGAGCCATTGCGACCATGGAGCAATGCCAGTTGCCTGTGGAAATGCAGGGCCATTTTTTGGGCGGGAACGCACGACGGCTCTACAACATTGAAGCGCCGCGACGAATTATCCGGGATCGTGTTACCGAGATAGAAAGGCCTGACTGGTGGCCCAACGAAGAAGAGATAGAACGAGCCCTCCGTGCGGAGGCCTCGTTAGGCCGTACCCAGTGATTCAGCAAAAGTGGTCGGCCAAGTGATGAGAAAACCACAAACAATAGCCAAAAACTCCAGTTATAGCGTTATCGACGCCGATTCCCACGTGGTAGAACCTCATGATCTGTGGGAGGAATATCTGGACCCCGAGTTCCGGGCATTGGGCAAATTTGCCCTATGGCGGGAATACGGTGAGAACAACTCGTACCTGAAGATCAACGGCAAGATATGTCGTGATACCGGAAACCCCAACATCCCACGGCACGCCATCTGGCGGCCCATGATGACCTGGGAGGCTATCGGCGGGCTTGACCCCAACGTTCGTCACTCCGAGGTCAAGGGCTCGTGGGACCCGCAGGCCCGGCTGGCCGATATGGATGAGATGGGTGTGGACCAAGCATTTTTGTACCCCACCTGGTTCGCCGAAGGATTTCATCTAGTTGAAGACCCAGATGTCGCCTACGCGTTGGCTCGAGCCTACAACGACTGGATTGCCGACTTCTGCCGAGAAGGATCTGGCCGGCTTTACGCGGCGGCCATGGTGCCGCTTCAGAATACAGATTTCGCACGAGAGGAGTTACGCCGAATCTCCCAAATATCTTGTTTTCGCGGCGCCTTTATACGGCCCATGTTCCTGGAGGGACGGTACTTCACCCATCCCTACTTCGACCCGATCTGGGAGGAACTGGAACGACTGGATGTAGTTGCCGCCGTTCATCCAACTCCGGGTCTATGGAACCCAGAATGGACGTCCCACGGCCCGTTCATGGAAAAGGCAAAAGGCCGTATGGAACAAGGCCCGTTTCTCGGTGGCGCCGGTGGAGGGCCTTACGCCGGTGGAGGTGTGTCCGAGCGGCCACCGGGCAACGCCGGAGCTGGAGGGATGCCCCTGGGGCATCCCATATCGCCAGTCTTGTCTTACTGGTTAGACAACCACATGTTCTTAGCGTCCACTTAGATTGGGTTTACGGTAATGCAGCGTTATCCCAGAATGAAAGCGGTGCTGGCGCACGGCAAAGCCTCGTGGATGGAGGAAGTCCTGGAGAAAATGGAGGCATCCACCAAGGTAATACCCCTCCTGCACCAGTATCCGGTCCGAACCGACCCAGAAGAAATGTGGAAGGAAGGCCAAGTGATGCTGGGATTCGACGCCGATGAACGCCTGGTACAGTCGCAACCCTCCGTCTTTGAATCAAAGGTAGTCTGGGGGTCTCGTTATCCCAATCACGATACCACCAGCGCCTGGGAGGCTATCGAGCTCCTATCCTCCGCTGGCGTAGACGAACCATCCATTGCACGAATGTTGGGCGGCAACGCCGCCCAACAGTTTGGACTACCCTCCAACAGCGGTTCGCTTTCGGATATGTCATTCAACCATGTTGGATTCGAGGACGCCGAAGGTGATGGAGCCGCATCCGTCCCCAATGAAGACCCAGAACGCAACGTGTAGACGCGAAATGCAAGAACCGAGACAACCCAGCAGTTCCCGACGGTACCTGCTTTCCAACACTAGGAAGGTGTAGATGGAACCTCTGAAACTCTACTTGGGAGACCTGACTCACGACACGATAGTGTTGGTTTCCGACACCATCCCGATCAACATTGGTTTCGTGGGTTCGTACGCCAAGAAGATTTACGGCGATTACATCGATGTTTCGCTGTTCAAATACCCCTCAAGCCTGATCGACGCCATTAAATACGACCCTCCGGATGTGCTGGCGTTGAGCAACTATTCCTGGAACAGCCACCTGTCTGAGAGGGTTGCGGCGCTGGCCAAACAGGCCAACCCTTCTGTGATAACCGTCCAGGGTGGAACCAACTTCCCCCACATAGCGACGCAACATCTGGACTTTCTGTCCCGTCGGCCACATACCGACTTCCATGTGGAGATGGAGGGTGAAATCTCGTTCTCCAACCTCATTGCTCAAATACTTGAAGACCGCGACGGAGGTCAGCGTCTTTTCGATCGGCCCGTGGACGGGTGCGTCTATATTCAGCCCACGACTCGCCATTCTCAGAAACCGCTAGTGGTCAATGGAGAATTGCCGCCCCGCATCCGCGACCTGGATGAAATCCCCTCGCC
>CAZYBD010000193.1:0-11601 GCA_964645515.1 uncultured Dehalococcoidia bacterium
GGAAACAGTACGGATTGCCGGAGCCGACCTGAATATCAAAAAGAGCGGCAGCGGTGACCCGCTGTTGGTACTACACGGAGAGATGGGCCAACCGGGATGGTTACGCTATCACGAGGAACTGTCCCGAAACTACACCGTGTACGCTCCGTCCCATCCTGGATTCGGAGTGACTGACCGCCTGGACTGGGTTATGAACGTCCGAGACATGGCTGGCTGGTACTTGCATGCCTTGGACGATATGGGGTTGGACGACATCAATGTTCTGGGACTTTCGATGGGCGGCTGGCTAGCTGCGGAAATGGCCGCCCAATGTCCCCACCATTTCAGGAAACTTGCATTGGTTGGCGCCCCTGGTATTCGCCCTCCTGTGGGCGAGATCATGGACATGTTCTTGATGGTGTCCAAACAGTTCATCACCGCCGGGTTTTTAGACCCGACAACGGTCGATGAATTGGAAATCGTGTGTCCGGAAGAACCTTCGCCTGAACAAGTGGAGGTGTGGGAAACGGCGAGGGAGGAAGCATGCCGTCTTAGTTGGCGTCCTTACATGTTCGACCCCAGCCTTCCGCACCGTCTGGACCGTCTCAAGGACCTGCCTGCTTTAATAGTTTGGGGCCGGGAAGACACCGTGGTTCCGATGAGTGTGGCTGAGGCCTACAATGCCGCAATTGACGGGTCTAAACTTGCGTTGATCGGCGGTAGCGGTCACCGTCCAGAACTCGAAAGGACGGACGAGTTTGTCGCGGTGGTCAACAGATTTCTGACTTAACCTGGCGTCCCGCCTAGGATTTGCTAGCCAGTTGAGGCATCACTCTACTGGCGAAGAGTTTTACCGCCCTTCGGTACGCTTTAACGACCTCGCTTCGAACGTTACACACCAAAGATTGGATGCCGATCTCCTTGTAAGCAAGCATGTCCTCGATTATTTGTTCCGACGGTCCGTGTGCGATCCGCCTCTCGCCGAAAGATTGTGTTTGGCCAGCGTCGAAGTCCACAATCTGACGGATGGTTATTGCGTGAGGGATATTGCGCTGGGCCTCCGCCGAGAACTGGGTCAGTTTTTCCATCCGTTCCCTAAGTTCATCTCAAGGCATGAACCTGGGGTGCCAGGCATCCCCGAAGCAAACATCCCGACGCAATGCAGCGTCGCTCCGACCACCTATCCAGATGGGAAGATGAGGCTGTTGCTGAGGCATTGGGGCGAATCGTACCCCTGAAAACCTGCCCTGATAATACGAATGGTCCGAAATCCAGAGCTCGATCATTATGCGAAGGTATTCGCTCGCCCGCGGTCCTCTCTGATCACTAGGTATACCCAATGCTTCGAATTCATCAGGCGCTCCCCCAACGCCGACTCCAAGGATGACTCTGCCTTCCGATAGCGAATCCAGAGTGGCAATCATCTTGGCCGAAACCAGTGGGTTGCGATAGGGTAATGCTAGAACGCTCGTCCCAAGCTTGACTGTGTGGGTGAGGGCAGAAAGGTAAGCAAGGACGACGAAGGCATCAAAAAACGTGGTGCCTAGACTGCGCTGGGGGTTCGTTGGGGTTAGCACATGGTCGCTAGCCCATGGCTTCGGCATCCTCAGGCACCGCTTCCGCTGCCACCTGCATTCAATAGTGAGGAAGGTGCGACTCCAAAATTCATGGTAGACCTCCTTCCTTGGGTGCCTGTTAAGGCGGGCAAACTGGGAGTCTCCAGATCGGCAGAGAGACCCATGTAATACCTAGTCGAAACAAGGATGGGCGTTGCTGTCTTACCCGCCGCCGTTTCTCTCCCAGAGAGCATCTAGAATATGGGATGGTGACATGGGCAACTGGCCCATACGGACGCCCACTGCAGCGTAAATTGCGTTGGCGATGGCCGCCATCGGCGGAACGATGGGCACCTCCCCGACGCCGCGGACTCCGTAGGGATGACCCGGGTTGGGCACTTCCACTATGACGGTGTCGATCATCGGCAGGTCCAGGCTGATGGGCATGCGATAGTCCAAGAAAGTCGGGTTTTGCATGCCGCCTTCGTCGTCGAAGACGTATTCCTCGTTAAGCGCCCACCCGATCCCTTGCACCGCTCCGCCCTGGATCTGGCCTTCCACGTAACTGGGGTGGACTGCCTTCCCCGCATCTTGAACTGCGGTATAGCGCAGAATGTCTACTTTGCCGGTTTCGGGGTCTACCTCAACGTCCACCATATGCACAGCGAAAGCACCGCCTACTCCTCCTGGTAACACATTGCCCTGACCATTAATGGGACCACCGGTGCTATTCAGCCTTGCGGCCAGTTCTTTGAAGGTAAGTTTCAGTTCGGGGTCTGACTTATGGGACATTCCACCATTTTCGTATTCGACCAGATCAGATGGAACGTCCCAAATACGCGCCGCCCTCTCAATCATCTGTTGCCGGACGTCCATAGCCGCTTCGTAGGCAGCCCAGCCGGTCTTGAACGCGACGCCGCTGCCACCTGTCACCGAAGTGTACCCAACAGAGTCGGTATCAGCAACCGACGGCCTCACATCTTCAGCGGAAATGCCCAACACCTCTGCCAGTTGCATGGATACTGCAGCACGACTGCCCCCGATGTCCGGAGATCCTTCGATCAGGTTTACCGTGCCATCAGAGTTGACGTTGGCAATGGCGCTGGAAGGCCCGCCGGCGTTGAACCAGTACCCGGCCGCAACCCCGCGGCCGCGGTTGGGTCCCTCAAGGGGAGCGCTCCAGTGAGCGTGTTCCTTACTGGCCTGGAGAGTCTCCAGGTTGCCTATCTTGCCGAAGACAGGGCCATGCACTCGCCGTGTACCTTCTTTAGACCCGTTGAGGAGCCGAAATTCCAACGGGTCCATCCGGATTTTCTCGCAGACCTCGTCAATGACGGTTTCGATTGCGAAAGCAGCGGCGGGAGCACCGGGCGCCCGGTAGGCGGCGGCCTTGGGTTTGTTGGATACCACGTCAAAGCCTTCGAGCCGGCCGTTGGCGATATCGTAAGGACCAGTCATGCACTGGAGCCCGGGCCTTACCGGGGAGCCGGGGAATGCCCCGGCCTCGTAGGCCAGAGAGGCATCAATGGCGGTGATACGACCGTCGCTGGTCGCGCCCACCTTGCAGCGCATCCAGCTACCCGAAGTGGGGCCAGTTCCCTGAAATACCTCGGAGCGGTTCATACTCAATTTCACGGGAGCACCGGCCTTTTTGGACAGTAGTGCCGCCACCGGCTCTACATAGACCAATGTCTTCCCACCGAACCCACCCCCGATTTCCATGGGAATTGCTTTGATCTTGGAGACCGGAATCCCCAAGATCATCGCTACTTGGTCCCGGACGTTGAAATGCCCCTGGCTGCTGGACCAGATGGTCAAGTTACCGTTCTCGGCCCAATCCACTGTGGCTGTATGGGGCTCTATGTATCCTTGGTGAACCGACTCGGTCCGGAACTCCCGTTCAACAACTACGTCAGCGTCTTTGAATCCTTGAGTAATGTCGCCCAACTCGTAAAAGAAATGGTTGGCGATGTTGTTGCTGGCAGTCTGGTCATCTTCATCCCGCAACCCGCCGGGACGGACATCGGCGTCAGTGGCATTGAATAGCCTTTCATGCAGCACCGGCGCGTCGGGTTTCATCGCTTCCAGAATGTCAGTGACTCCGAGTAAGGCTTCGTATTCAACGTCTATAAGCGCTAGCGCCTGCTCGGCAATATGGACGCTGGTGGCCGCGACTGCCGCCACAGCGTGTCCTCGATATAGCGCTTTCTCCCCGGCCAGCGTGTTGTTGCTGAGGAACCGGGGGTTGGTCAGCTCGCCTTCGCCCTGGTCGGATAAACGTCCCTTGGGTTGAGGAAATTCTTTGGAAGTGACCACAGCTTTGACGCCGGGCAGTGCTTCAGCCCGGCTGGTATTGATTGATTTGATGCGGGCATGAGAGTAGGGACTGCGTAGCAGCTTGGCGTACAACAGACCAGGCAGGTTGACATCAGCTCCGTACCGGGCGCGTCCGGTGACTTTTTCGGCACCGTCCTGGCGGATGGGCCTGGTCCCGGCGACATTATATTCCCGGTTGGAAAGTACAATGTTGGACCCAGTGGTCATGGAACATCACCTCAGGGCTGAGTAGAAATTTGGGAAGAGGTCCGGTTAAGACCATTTGCGGGATTGTAACATAGTGGACTTATGGTACTTTCCGGGCCGGGATACTGTTACAAGCACACCCACCCCGCAATATCAACCACTTTGACCCGGACCGTAATCCTAATGGACAGGTATAGCGACCATCTTGGAGATCGCCGTTGGCCTTTGTTCGGGACGGCGGCTCAAGGAATTGCTACGCACATTGGGGAACCCTGTCAGTCCTGTAATTGCACGCCGGAATCCACCCGGTGTTTCCCTAGACTCCTCGGTCCAGCCGTTCCATCCCCACGGCGAACCACAGCGCCAACCCGCCGCTCCGGTCGTCGTTGCCGCAAATAGCCGAGCGGTCTAGGTAGTCCCTAACGTTGCTTTGGACGTCGGTGCTGGTACAGGCGTCAGTCACGTTTCCCAGTTCGTCGATACGTTCCGCCACGCCTTGCCAGGCCAAATCGGCCGCGTCCCGGTAATCGGCCGGTAGGCACCCGAGACGGAGCCCTCGAGCCAGGCTGTAACCCATCATGCAGGTGGCGGTGAACTCCAAATAGGAACCTGGGAAGTCCAACACTTGGCCCAGGAGGCCCGACGGGTGTTGCAGCCGTCGTAGCGAATCCAGCAGCCGGCGGTTCATATCCAACACAGCCGGCCGATCTGGGTGGTCTTCCGGTAGGTAGGTAATTGTCTCCGCCAGACCAAGCGCGGCAAAGCCATTGCCTCGTCCCCAATAATATTTCGCTGAGCGTGAGTGCCAGAACAGTCCGTGGTTCTGCTGGGTCTTGGACTCCAACAGGAAACGCGTTAACAAGTCCAAGTAGCCGACATTGCCGGTCTCATGGAAGGCCCTCCCTAATATGGCTCCGTTCATGAACATGTCTTCGGTACGAAATTCCGGATCTGACGGCGGAGGCGCCTGTCCGGGCCCACCGCTATGGTACCGGTTGGCTGCCGCTACCATCAGGTTAGCGTAACGCCGGTCGCCGGTCGCTTGGGTGAGTTCTCCACCCCATACTACCGACGCCAGAGCACTAGGACTCAGTCCGTCTCCGAACGCCGGTGAGGACTGGATGGTGAAATCCTCCAATAGCTTAACTATTTCTGAGGCCGGGTTATCAGCGCTCTGATCCAACTCTGCCAGCCGCAGACGACCGC
The DNA here is from genome assembly GCA_964645515.1 of uncultured Dehalococcoidia bacterium. Taxonomy (GTDB): domain Bacteria; phylum Chloroflexota; class Dehalococcoidia; order Lucifugimonadales; family UBA3495; genus VXOI01. Next base: position 5,265 of record CAZYBD010000193.1, read on the forward strand.
TGACGGGTAGACCCTGGGTGTAGAGCACTGGCGTGAACGTGTGACCGTAGTTGGCAGCCAGAATTCGGGCCACCTCTATCTTAGAACGCCGACGGCGCACGTCCAAGGCCTTTCTGGCGTCGGACGGCCTCCAAGTCCCTTCCTGGCGGATCAGACCAAAGAGGCGGCTCAACTCTCTCGGCAATTGGTCTTCAGAGGCGATGAGCCGGATTCCCGGAATGGTGCCCAGACCGTCGGGAAGGCCAGTGCCCAGTGCGTTCAACAAGGAATTGTCCCTGAGGTCCCGTGCTCCGACTCCTGGAGCTAACGTTCGTGCCGCCGCGTTGACTTCCCAGCGGACGGAGTTGCCGGCCTGTACTTCCAACACAAGGTCCGGCGCCTGAAAGCACACCCACCGCCAAAGATAACGTTGCTCTGGGTCGGTAGCATCGGAGAAGAAATTGCCTACCGGCGGATAGACGCCCGACGGGTTGCCGCCGGAGCCGTTCTCCGGTCCAGCGTTGCGCCGCAGGCCGTCGGGGTTAGCGCAGGGAACGGCGGTCAGTGAGATGCGCAATGCCAGCGCGTCACCCCCACCGGCGTACAGTTCCAGTGTACGGAGGGCGAGGTCGACGTCTTCTTTCCGGCCAGATAGACCGCCAATCAGCAAAATTCTGGCTCGTGGCGTATCCGGATTGTAAGCGTTTCGGTCCAATATAACTTCAATTGAGGCCAGGGAGCGGGTGACTCCACAGGCGGACCTTAACCAAAACGTGGGGCGGGCTCGCATTAGGGCGTCTAAAGCACCCTTAATGTCTTGTTCGCTGGACAACGAAAGAGTTAATCTACTTCTGAACGATGTTCACGTTTATGGTACGGGCTGCGGCCACAGTGAAGGTCAGGGACGCGGTGGCGCCACCTTCGGTACTGCTTAGCACTTCTATATTGGGTGGGCCCTGAAGATAGGTGATCTCACCGCCTTCTACTCGGAAGGGGCGGTCGTGTCCGGGATAGAAGGTGTTGCAGGATGCGGTCATTTTTTCGACGCTCTGTCGGGCATCATGCACATCCCAGAATATGTTGTAGGGAATGCCACGGGTCAGTGTGCCGCCGTCCGGAAGAGCATCTCCCGCCAGTAGTATCCGTTTGCCGTCGACATCGGCCAGGATGCTCATGTGCCCTTTTGTGTGGCCGGGTGTTTCCAGAACGGTGACACCGTCTATGATGTTATCTCCTTCGGATATCACGTCCACCTTCATGTCCCTCATCCTGTTGGCCATGCCTGAAGCTACCGCCAAGTCCCACTGGTTGGGACTGCGGGCGTAATCGATTTCGATGGGGTTGACTAAGACTCGAGCATTGCGGAACAGGTCTGTGTTTTCGCAATGATCCCAGTGCATGTGAGTGAGGACGATGATGTCGATATCGTCGGTGGTCAGGTCATGGGTGGCCAAAGCCTGGACCAAAAAGGACCGCCGCGACGACGGTCCGGTATCGATCAGAATATTGTGGCTGCCCTCCCTGATGAGTGCGGTTGTGGAATAGCCAAACGCACCCTGGTCGGTATTGAGAGCAAACCCGTAGGTTAGAACATCTAAAGTCGCCATCCGATTAACACACTACATCGGAAGTTGGGAACAACTTGCTGGGACAAGAATTCGAATGACTGGAACTCTTATATACGTTCGGTCCACCGACGTCGCGATAGCTGGTCACCAACCGAAAAAGAACGCCCCTAACTTCATGTTGCTGATCTTAGATTTTCCATTTGGGCATAGACTCTGCCCATAACATCGCGGGAATCGCTTTCTACGTCAATAAACCAACGGAGAAGCGAGCGGGTCAATGAGTCCACTGCATCGTCGTCGACAGCAGCTTCATATCGTTCTTGCACTGTGGGAGAGGGTTGCCGCAATTGGGCTTCTTTGAGCCATGAGATCTTCTCTCCGTCGGATATGTCTGAAGAAACCACCCTGACTGTTTCCATGAACTCAGGATCGGGTGTTTCCACCAGCGGGTACCCCAACTCGTGAAGGCGGCGGTCAAAAATCTCGCCGTGACTCCTCTCTCTGGCTGCAACAAAACACAGGCATTCTTTCAGATCAGAATTATCGGTGGTGTCGGCCCACGCCTTCAAATACACTCCTGCACGGGCTTCTTGTTGTCTGATGGCATTGAGCAAATCGATGTATTTAGCCGTGTCGCCCATCCTGTTAACTCCCTGGCCAGTTGTTGTTATTTCGTGAGTGTAGTGCGCACCTAGAAGGGTGTCAATCGAACCAGTAGGGGCTAACCCGTCGGCTAATGATCATTAGTTGTCAGTACAGTCAAAACCGGGCTCCAGGCTCCCACTCTCAGGGATGGAAGCCACGTGGGATGACAGTCAACCTGCAAGTCCACTGTTTCGGAAGGGGACCCGGTGACATCCCCTCTCTGGGTTCTCCTCTGGTGATGACGGACGCCCCTCTGAAATGCCGCATCTCGCCCCTGAAACCTAAAGTCGACTTCTCTAACGGGACTGGGAAGTAAAACTCCACAGCCCTTAGCTATCTTCCTCAATCTAGACCATGGGCTGGGCTAACACGCTAGGTGCCACCTTGCGAGACAACCACTTGCCGCGGGTAGAGTCACCAAGTAGTTCACCATCTCTGACGACCACTTTGCCGCGAAGCATGGTCATGATCGGGTATCCTTCGCATTCGAAACCTTCCCAGATGGAGTAATCGGTGTCGGCGTGCAGGTCGTCAAGCGTCAGTTTCTTTTTGAGGTTAGGATCGAAAATGACGCTATCTGCGTCGCTACCCACCGCGATTACACCCTTCTGGGGGTACATGCCTAAGATTTTGGCTGCATTGGTCGAGGTGACCGCCGCGAACCGTTCCAGTCCGATGCGTCCTGTGGAGACCAGCTTGGTAAAGGTTACCGGCATCCGAGTTTCGATTCCTGCGTGACCACCGCACAGGGTCCTTACGGTGTCTCCTGCCAGCTTGATATTTTTGTAGGTGGTCCACTCATCAGTGGCGGTTGTGCAAATAGGGCCGTCCACCAGTCCCTGCTGTAGGGCATCTCGGTCGTCAGAGCCTTTGATGGCCGGGTAAGTATGGATTGCCAGGCCTGGCCAGTCAGTCTTGTAGTCGTCGCTAGTGAACTCCAGGTAGTTGTGAAGGGCTTCACCGTATACTGGCAACTGGGCAGCGCGAGCTTCGGCGATGGCTGTCACGCCTTCCTTGGCCGTGGTGTGCACAAAGTAGATTCCGGTCTCAGTGCTTTGGGCCAACCGCGTTACTTTGCGAAAGGCAATGTCTTCGGAAAGATTATTGTGCGCCAAGTGGAGGTTGGACCCGTGGTCGTGTCCTTCTCGTTCCAGCTTATCTTCCATGTAGGTGACCATATCGTCTTCTTCGGCGTGCACGGCCATAATTCCGCCATTCTTGCTCACTTCCTTGAAGATTTCCCACAAGTGACCTGTGGGTACGCGGGCATGGAAAGTGGTGAAGATCTTGAAGCTGGCTATGCCTGACTGGATTGCCTCCCCTATCTCACCCATAGTACTGGGAGGAACCGCGCCGGCCAGAATGTAGTGAAAGGTGTAATCGATATACGAGTGGCCGGCAAACACCTGCCGCCGGTTTTCCACTTGACCGGCGATCGGATCGGCCGGAGGGACAGCGCCGGGAACAAGTGGAAGAGCGCCGGCGAAGTCGACGTAGGTGGTCACACCTCCGAAGGCCGCTGCACGGCTGGCGGCTTCGGGAGCTTGAGTCATCACATCGCTACGGCCACCGGCCCAGTAGTCGGGAACACCTACGTTTATGTGAGCGTGAGGCTCGATGCCGCCGGGAAGAACCAACTTGCCCGTTGCGTCTATGGTCTCGCGGGCCTCAACTGCCAACACTCCGGGTGACGCCACGACTGCAATTGTATCGCCTTCTATCCCAACATCCATCACCGAAGCACCTCCGGGGGCAACAACGGTCCCTCCCTTGATAATCACGTCCAGCATGGCTTCCTCCAGTTAACAATTTTGGGGCAGTTCGCGTACTTGTCTAGTATTGGGACTACTGTGAATGATCTAACTCTGGCAAGTCAATGTCTTCGTTCAATGTATTAGGGATCCAACCTGCCAGTAGCAATTCAAGCTCCTCCCGGCACTCTTCCAAACGATGTTCGGCACCCTCGTACAATACCAACTCTTTAGGCTCCTTGGCCCATTCGTAAATCATTTCTGCGCACCTGTATGGGAGTCTGGTATCAGCTTTGCCGTGGACTACCAGCAGTTTCCGAGGAGACAGTATCCCTGCCATCCCGGCACCTGCGGTCTGTGGAGAAAGCGATACCACTCCTTTCACGTGAGTGCTGTTGGCAGCGGCAGCTACCACTACTGCCCCACCGAAAGAATGGCCGACGACCACGACGGGCTCATACCCGGTACGCTTGCAATAAGCGACGCCTGAAAGCAGATCGAAGACGCACTCCATAAGGTCGTTTGGCAGGCGGTAGTCCAGCCGCAGGGAAGTAATTCCTTGTTCAACGAACCGTTCGGAAAGTACTGCATAGGTACCGGGGCCAGGACCACCAAAGCCGCCCCTCGCCCCGCAGACCCATATCACCGCCTGGTGAGCGTCCGGCGATTCATGGATTATCCCATTGAGATCACCCCTGGTGGTGTGAAATATTAGGCCTCGACCGGTGTCACCATCCGGCAGTATCGCATCGTCTACCTTGAAGGAAGCCATCACTTGTTCGATGGATTGACTTCCTGAATCAGATGCCGAAGTCGAGGTCATTCTTCCACCTGCTTCCCGGTTCGTTGTCCCAATCTAGCCCAGAAACTCGGCCAGCGCCCGGTTAAAGTCATCGGGGTTGTCCTCGAATACCATGTGGCCAGCTTTTCCCACGTGGATCAGTGTGCCGTCGCTCAGGGTTTCGACCATCCGCTGGGCCACATCTAAGGCCAGAGTATCGGTTTCCGAGCCCCTGATTATGAGAGTTGGACAACTAACCTTGGACAGCCCGGGCCACAGGTCCGGGGGTGGAGCACCGGTGTTATTGCGGCGTTGCTCCCTGATCTCAACGTCATAACGCCAACCTATTTTCCCGTTGGGCAGCTCTTTGGTGGCGTAGGTCAGTCTACGCCTCAACGCACGTTCTGAGGCAAAACGGTTCTGTTTGTTAACGAACTCGAATGCAGATTCAATAGAGTCGAATTCTTCCGGCGCTTCGACGAGCTCGCGGGTGATGCGCTCAGAGCCGCGTGGGTCCAACTCTGGTCCGATATCTACGATCACTAGGTTGTCCAATTTTTCCGGATTTCTGCCGGCAAACGCCATGCTGTTCCGACCACCCATGGAGTGTCCCAGCAGAGTGAAGGTACCCAGATTTAAGGCATCGCAGAAGCCTTCCAGGTCGGCGACGAACGCATCGGTGGAATAATCACCGCTCGGCGCCCAATCGGTTTCGCCGCGTCCCCGCTGGTCCAAGGCCAACACATGGAAGTCCTGGTAGAACCGAACTGCGACGTCATCCCATGAGTGGCTGTGCCCTCGAAGCCCGTGGAGCAGCAACATTACCGGCCGTCCCTCCGTGCCCCAGTCCAGATAGTGCAATTTTATCCCGTTGGTAATAACAACTCGGTCTTTTGGTTGCACCGACGTAGCCATACAGTCTCCTCACGTTGGAGTCGAGCAAGTTTTCGCGACAGTTTAGCACAGCAGCGGGGATCTTCATTCATCCTATATTGAGTGTTGGCGTCCAGTTCGGGCGGGGGGGAACGCCGGTGGGGTGACAGAACAAATAGTCCCTTCTCCCTAGATAGAAGCCAGCCACAAAAGGAGACCGCTAGGGACGAGCCTGTTGGCGAAGGGGTTATCGCTTGATGATGAGAATGGAGAAGTAGTCCAGGTCTTCCGGGGAGAGCTGGCGGATGTCTTCGACGACACTTTCTTTGGCGGTGCTGGCCTGGCGTACGTAGATGGCTTTTCCAGCCAACCCCAGACCCTCCAAGTTAGCCAATGCCTGGATCAGATTGCGGTCGATTTCCATCAGGACGATGGTGTCGTAATTGGTGATTGCTTCCCTCAAGTCGTCGATGCCGTAGACCGCCGGCAGAATGGCCAGGCGCTGCCCGTGGGTAACCAACGGCACTCCGGAACTGGCTGCCGCCGCCATCACTGACGAAACACCCGGTATTACCTCGATAGTTGCAGCCGGCAGGGTAGCTGACACGCAGTTCAGTAAGTAAGGGAACTCGCTGTAAAGCATAGGGTCGCCTTCGGTAATAAAGGCCGTGTCCCGCCCCTGTCTCAAATGGCCCGCTATTGCTTCAGCGGCCGCCCGCCAGATATCCATAGCGACCTGG